>NZ_JARGEF010000320.1:0-7588 GCF_033794725.1 Streptomyces sp. ID05-39B
CACCCGTCCAGCCCCGCGATCCGCCGCACCCCTGTGGCGTCGTACCCCACATAGGCGCCGAACGCCCCCGCGGGCACCGCCGGCCCGCCACCCTGCGGCACACAGGCGGGCCAGGCGACCAGAGCGACGGCGACGAGGACCGCGCCGACAACGACACGCAGGAGCTGGGACACCGGCTCATGATGACGACCGCGACGGCGTCGGCAGGCGCAACCCGCCCCAGGGCACTCGGACGGGGTCGCGGCCGGAGAGCAGTTCGGTCCGTCAGCCCCGCCGCGCGACCGGCTCCCGCACCAGGAACACGTCCACCGCGTCCTCCCGCTCCACCACGAACCCGTGCCGTTCGTACAGCCGGCGGGCCGCGCTCCCCTGAAGGACGTTGAGCCGCAGCCGGACCGAGCCGCGGTCGGCCTCGCCCAGCAGCCGGGCGAGAACGGCCGAGCCGATGCCCCGCCCTGGACGTGGGGCGCGAGATAGAAGTGCTCCAGCCAGTGGGCGTCCGCCTCCGGCCGCACCGCCACGCATCCGGCGAACACGCCACCGACCTCGATCACTTGCGTGTACGCGGGCACGAACCCGTCCCGCAGCCGCGTACGCACCCGCGACTCGTCGAAGCGCCCGAGCCGCTCCAGATCCCCCCGCAGCACCACGGCCCGCAGCTCGGCGACCTCGTCGACATCGGCCGGGCCGGCGGGCCGCACCCCCCAGTCCTCCATGCCGGCGATGCTACGACCGCCTTATCGCGTTGCCGCAGGCGGGCCCGGTCGGATAGGAAGCTCGCATGCTACGAAGCGGCAAGGTCGGGCTCAGGGCCCGGCACGAGGACGACATCCCCACCCTGCGGACCGAGCTGTACGACGACGTGGTCAACGCCGCACGCTCCGAGGGCCGGCCGTGGCGGCCGATCACCCCCGGCTCCAAGGACCCGCGGCTCGTGGTCGACGACAAGGACGAGGGCCACGTCCCCTTCTCCGTGGTGGAACTGGACGGAGGCACGCTGGTCGGCACGGCGGTGCTGTGGGGCATCGACACCCACAACCGGACCGCGCACCTCGGCCTCGGCCTGCTGCCGTCCGCCCGCGGCAAGGGCTACGGCACCGACACGGTCGCGGCGCTGTGCCACTACGGCTTCGTCGTACGCGGCCTGCACCGGCTGCAGATCGAGACCCTGTCGGACAACGCCGCGATGCTCCGCTCCGCCGAACGCAACGGCTTCGTCCGCGAGGGCGTGCTGCGCTCGTCGGCCTGGGTGATGGGCGAGTTCCTCGACGAGGTACTCCTCGGCCTCCTCGCCGCCGACTGGAAACCGCACTCGAAGAACCGGTAGGCCGCGGCGGAACCTACGGTTTGTGGGTCACCCAGAGCAGTTCCGCCGGCCAGCGGTGTGCCCAGTCGGGTGGGTCGGTCTCGTTGTAGCCGTTGGGTGTTCCGGGTTCGGGCCGCGGCTCGATGAGGTCGTCGATGACGAGACCCGCGCCGCGCAGGACCCTGACCCAGTCGCCGTAGGTGAGCTGGTAGCTGGTCGCGCCGTCGCCTTCGGCGATGGCGTTCAGCCCGAAGTAGTCCTGCTGCAGCGTCGTGGTCACGCGGCCGGCGGCTTCGTCGTAGCACGCTTCGAACCATGGGCCGGCGACGTTGAACACCAGGCGCCCGCCTCGGCCCAGGACGCGTGCGGCCTGCGGGACGGCCAGGTGCGGGGGTGCCCAGCTGAGCCCACCGAAGTCGCAGAACACCAGGTCGAAGCTGTCGTCGGCGAAGGGGAGTCGTTCGGCGGCGCCTTGCACCAGCGGGTAGCGGGCCGCACCCATCGCGCGGGCGGCTGCGGCGAGTTGGACTTCGGACAGGTCGAGCCCGACCACCTCGGCGCCCTCGGCGGCGAGCGCCCTGGACCACTGCCCTGCGCCGCAGCCGAGTTCGAGGACGCGCAGGCCGGTGACGTCGCCCAGGGCGCGCAGGTGCGCGTCGGGGATGGAGTACATGCCCCACAGCCGGGGGGCGGCGCCGATGCGCGGGTCGTGCTCGCGCTGGTAGGCGCTGCTGATCTGGTTCCAGAGCCGTCGGTTGGCGGGGATGCTGTCCACGCGCCGACTCCAGCACTGCCTGCCAAGGCCGGTCAACACGATTTGGGGCCACTGGCGCCGGCCCTCGCCTCGGGTCCGGCCCCCGGCCCGACCCGTGACCCCCACCTGGAACGGTCGGCTCCGCGCAGGGCGCCCGCGGTCGAGGGTGCGGTCACGCGCTGACCCGGCGGTCATGGCCGACCCGGCCGGGCGGGCACCTCGGGGCGGGCCGGGCGGGCACCGGGTGGTCGCCGGTTCGGGTGATGTCGGGGTCAACAGGCAACCTGCGTAAGGGGTTTACCTCTCTCACAAGGTGCTCACAGGCTCTCCCGGGGACGCATGGGGTGCGTTCGTACGGTGGGTGGGTCCGCGGGCTGTCCAGTCCGATGCCACTGACCATGGCACTCGCAGACGAGGAACCGATGACCAGTCAGCCAGACCGCAGAAATCTCAGGCGTGCGGCGTTCGCCGCGGGCGCCGCGCTCGCCGTCGTCGCCGTCGCCGGGGCCGCCCCCGGTGCCGGCGCGGCACCGCAGGCCGCCAAGCCCGGTGTGCCGCAGCTCAAGCTGATCGCCGCGTCGAAGTCCGTGACGCTCGACCGGTGGAACTGGGAGGGGGAGCCGCCCGGCGTCTACCTGGACCTGGGCACCTACATCCAGGTGGAGAACGCGCCGCTGGAGTTCAAGGTGACGCGCAAGTCGTACAAGACGCCCGTCGTCGCCCAGCAGATCCTGCGCGACGGGACGAAGGTGAAGACCAAGACGCTGCCCGCCGGGCTCGTGCAGGACTTCAGCGGGCTGCCCGGCTTCCTGGAGGTGTCCGTCAAGGATGCCGACGGGAAGGAAGTGGCCGCCACCAAGGGCAACTTCTGCCCCAACAACGCCTCCGGGCGTGTCCGTCCGGACGCCCCGGCCACCTCGCACTATCCGCAGAGCTGCCCCACCAACCCGTTCACCCTGGGCTCGGTGTGGGGCGTGGAGAAGGGCTGGGCGGCCAACTCCTCCACCGTCGACTACGACGAGCGCGTCGACCTCCCGGCGGGCGAGTACACCGCCCAGGTGGCCGTGGCCGAGAAGTACCGCGACATGTTCGGCATTCCCGACGAGCGGCCGACCATCAAGGTGACCGTCCGGGAGCAGAGCGACGAGGAGGGGGGCGGCGGCGCCGGGCTGCGCTCGTCCTCGTCCGCGCACGGGGACCACACCGCTCACGCCTCCGGCGGGCACGGGGCCGGGCATCACTACGGGCCGCGCGGTGCCGACGCGCCCACCCCGCCCGCCCTGTCCCACGCGCTGGAGGACCGGGGTCTGGCCGGTCATCTCGGTGACGGCGCCGGGCACACCGACGGTTCCCGGATCGCGCCCGCGCTGAGGGCGAACGCCAAGGCGCCCACCGGCCGCGCGGGCGTCCCGGCGAATGTGCCCAAGCCCGACCTGCGTTCCCTGCCGGCCTGGGACATCACCGTCACCGACGGCGAGGACGGCGACGTGGCGGGCAAGGACTACCTCGCCTTCAGCGCCAACGTGTGGAACGCCGGTCCGGCCCCGCTCGTCGTCGACGGCTTCCGCAGCCCCGGCGAGGACCTCATGGACGCCTACCAGTACTTCTACGACGCCAACGGCAAGCAGGTCGGCTACACGCCCACCGGCACCATGGAGTGGGACCCGCGCGTCGGCCACGAGCACTGGCACTTCACCGACTTCGCCAGCTACCGGCTGCTCAGCGAGGACCAGTCCAAGGAGGTCCGCAGCGGCAAGGAGGCGTTCTGCCTCGCCAACACGGACGCCGTGGACTACACGGTGAAGAACGCCAACTGGCACCCGTACAACACCGATCTGTCGACCGCGTGCGGCGAGCAGAACTCCATCTCCGTGCGGGAGGTCCTCGACGTCGGCTCCGGTGACACGTACACCCAGTACCGTCCCGGCCAGTCCTTCGACATCACCGACCTGCCGAACGGCACGTACCACATCCAGGTCATCGCCAACCCGGCCAACCGCCTCCAGGAGACCGACCTCAAGAACAACGTCTCCCTGCGCAAGGTCGTCCTCGGCGGCACGCCCGGCGCCCGGACGGTCTCGGTCCCGCCGGTGGACCTGATCGACGCCCCGTAGCCCCGCCGCCCCCGCGGTACGTGACGCCCACCGCGGGGGCGATACGGCTGGACAGCACCCCTGACCTGCTGCGACGCTCCGTCCGTGCCCCTCACCGAGCTGCTCGCCTCCGTCGCCCTGACCGCCCGCCTGGGCCCCGTGCACGTCGACGCGTCCTGGGCCGACATCACCGCGGCCCTCGGCGAGCCGCGGGACGTGCTCGACAACAGACGCTGGCCCCGCCTCTTCGGGTTCGGCGATCTGGAGGTCTTCGTCTGCCGCTGCCGCCGGGTGCGGATGGTGACCGTCCAGACGTGGACGGAGACCGTCCAGGTGCCCACGTACGCGGGCCTGTTCCCCGGCGAGCCCACCGAGGCGGACGTCGTCGCCGCGCTGGACCGGGGCGGCTGCGCCTGGGAGGTCGACTCCGCGCTCACCTTCGGCAGCCAGCGTGGCCTGCGCGTGCCCGCGACCTCCGCCACGTTCGTGTTCACCGTACCTTCGGCCGGCGAAGCCCGACTGCACTCGTTGGGCCTGCCCGACAACGGCCACCGGTGCCCGACGGCGGCCTGACGAGATCGGCACTCCGGGGGCAACCCTTGTGGGGTTCGGGCCGTCTTCTGAGTCGGCTGAGCTTTTCCGACGTATTCCTTGACGCATGTAGGGTTCCGACGTTCGGCGTGACCAGCGAGGCCGACGATCCAGGCACGGTGTACGGGGTGAAGAACGGCCGAGGCGGAGGCGAGCACCGGTGAGCGGGACGAGAAGGCGTGGACATACTCCGGTGGAGGCGGCCGGCCGCGGGAGCAGGGCGAGGCCGGGAGGCGGCCGGGGCGGATCCGGCGCTACGCGGCTGACCCGGCGCGGGCGGGTCCTCGCCTGGGGCGCCGGGGTGACCTCCGTGGTGGTCCTCGGCGTCGGCGGTGTCGGCGCGTGGGTCTACAACGACCTCAACAACAACATCGACTCCGCCGCCGTGGACGACAAACTGGGCGACGACCGGCCCGAGAACCTCAGTCCCGGCTCGAAGAACATCATGGTCGTCGGCTCCGACAGCCGGGACGGCGCGAACGCCAAGTACGGCAAGGACCTGACCACCATGCAGTCGGACACGCTGATGGTGCTGCACATCCCGGCGAACCGGAAATGGGCCGCGGTGGTGTCCTTCCCGCGTGACTCCTGGGTGGACATACCGTCCTGCGAGATGGGTGACGGCAAGACCTCCGACCCGCACAAGGCCAAGATCAACGAGGCGTTCGCGATCGGCGGCAGCGCCGGTGAGGTCGCCGGGGCCGCCGCGTGCAGCATCAAGACCGTCGAGGCCCACACCGGCCTGCGCATCGACCACTTCATGTCGGTCGACTTCTCCGGCTTCAAGGGCATGGTCGACGCGCTCGACGGCATCGAGGTCTGCCCGAAGGAACCCATCAAGTCCGACAAGGCCCAACTGGAGATGGACGCCGGCTGCCAGACCGTCGACGGCGAGAAGGCCCTCGGCTACGTCCGCGTCCGCTACGGCGTGGGCGACGGCTCCGACATCGGCCGGATCGGCCGCCAGCAGGAGTTCATGGACGCCCTCGCGGCGAAGGCCCAGTCGAAACTGACCAGCCCCGACGCGCTGTACGGCTTCCTCCAGTCCGCCACCAAGTCGCTGACCACGGACCCGGACCTGGCGGGCATCAAGCAGATCTACGGGCTGGCCAACGAACTCAAGGGCATCCCCAGCGACCGGCTGGCCTTCCTCACCGTGCCCAACTACCCGCGTGAGGCGGACATTCCGGCCGACAAGGCCAACGTCGTCTGGCAGTACCCGCAGGCCGCCGACCTGTTCACCTCCCTGGCCAAGGACAAGGAGATGACCAAGGCGCAGTTGCAGGCGGCGGCGAAGAACCTCGTGTACGCCTCCCAGGTGCGCGTCCAGGTCCTCAACGGCACCGGGCAGTCCGGGCGCGCCGCGGCCGTCGCCGAGAAGCTCCGCACGATGGGCTTCACCGTGAGCGGCACCGGCAACGCCCCCGAGAAGGTGACGCGTACGTCCGTCAGCTTCCCGGCCGGGCTGGAGAAGCAGGCCGCGGTGCTCTCCTCACGCGTGCCGAAGGCACGGTCGGCCGCGGCGGCGGACGCGCAGGCGGGCGTCGTCACCCTGGTCGTCGGACCGGACCTGGACCTCGGCGAGATGAGCTGAGGGAGCCTCGTTCGGGCCGAGTTGGCGGGACGCGGGTCCGTGTGTAACATTGATCTTGAGCTGGTCGCCACCACAACGGCGAAGCGGTTCCGCGTCGGTGGTCCAAGGAAAGGCGCCCCACTTCCTGTGGGGAGGTGCAGGTGCAAGGCCTGCCCGGCGCTCCGATGAACGAGTCCCATTCCGCGTCGAGCGGGGTGGGACTCGTTCTCTTTTCCCGCACCTCACGGCGTGACGCGGGCGTGGGGATGCGGAGCGCCTCAGGGCGTCCGCATCCCCGCCGCCGTCAGGACGAGATCCCCGCCGCGTCAGGACGAGTTCGCGCTCGACCGGCCGAAGAACTCGATCTCCGCGATGGCCACCTGCTTGCTCGCCGAGGCGCCGTACGCCGACTCCAGAGTGAAGCGGACCTTCGTCACCTCACCCACGCGGAACGCCCGTCGCTGGCCGCCCGCGCTCTGGTCGAGCGTGATGTCCCGCGTCGTGGTCCTGCCGTCCTTCGTCGTGATCGTCACCTTGATGCGGTGCGGCAGGGCCGACTGGGAGAGCTGGTCGGCGCGGGTCGACGTGCCCGGCGTGATGATCAGGTCCAGCAGCCGGGTCGGCTCGGCGAAGCGGGCCTCGACCCACTGACCCTCCCCGGACTGTGTGACACCCGGCCCCCACCAGGTGTTGTTCACCTTGTCGAAGAGCAGGTCGGGCTTGTGGCCCGGATAGGAACGGGAGGCGGCGAACTGGTCGGGGGCGACCGGGGCGCGCTTGGCGAAGTGGTCGCGGGTGGCCTGGACCCAGCCCGGGGTGCTCACCCCGACCCAGATGAGCAGGCTGAGGACGGCGGCGGCCACCACCCAGGTCAGGATCCGGTCGAAGGTGCGCCGCAGTCGGGGCCGGTCGCCCGCCCACGGAGTCTCACGGCTGCGGAAGTCCAGCACCCGGCGCCACCACGGGCGGTGCCGGGCCGAGCTGTCCTCCGTCCTGGTCATGGGCATCGCGCACCGCGTGCAGTAGTGCCGGTCGGGGCGGTTCGGGGTCGAGCACCAGGGGCACGGCACGCCGTTCTCGTCCCCCTGCTGCGGACCGGGCGCCCGCACCTGGGGACGGTCCGCCACCGGCCGCCCCGGCGGTCGCGCCGGTGCTGCCGGGGGTGGCGTGGGACCTCCATGACGTGCGTCATCACGTACACGTCAGTCTTGTGGAGTTCTTGCCAGACCTGCCGGTGGTCGGGACGAACGTCGAGCGTGATCTTCCATCCA
>NZ_JARGEF010000321.1:0-7551 GCF_033794725.1 Streptomyces sp. ID05-39B
CACGCACCCGGCCCCGTCCCCCCCGCCGAGCGGGCCGCCGCCTCCGCTGCGGCCGTACGGCTTCTCGCGCCGCTGCTGCCCGAGCCGCTGGACCATGTGCTGCTCCAGGCGGACCTCACGGCGGTGGCGCCCGGCCCGCTGCACCGGCCGCTCGCCGACGTGCTGGGGGTGCTCGCCGACGTGGAGTCGAAGGGCGGGGCGACCGTCTACCGCTTCACACCCGGCTCCGTACGCCGTGCCCTGGACGCCGGCCGTACCGCGTCCGACCTGCACGCCTTCCTCGCCGAGCACTCCCGTACGCCGGTGCCGCAGCCGCTGACGTACCTGATCGACGACGTGGCCCGCCGGCACGGACATCTCCGGGTGGGCGCGGCCTCGGCGTACGTCCGCTGCGACGACGACGCGATGCTCAACGAGATCCTCGCCGACAAGCGTGCCGCCGCCCTGCGGCTGCGCCGCCTCGCGCCGACCGTGCTGGCGGCCCAGGCCGACCCGGCGGCCCTGCTCGACGGGCTGCGCGCGATGGGGTTCGCACCGGCCGCCGAGTCCGCCGAGGGAGATGTCCTGATCACCCGCGCGGACGCCCATCGCAGCCCGCCCCGCACGGCGCCGGAGCCGGTCCCGGAGGGTCCGCCCGTCCCCGACGGCACGCTCCTCTCGGCGGCGATCCGGGCGATCCGCGCCGGTGACCTGGCGTCCACGGCCCCCCGCAAGCCGGCCGAGGACGCCCTCGCGCAGGCGCCCGGCGCCCTTCCCCGCACCTCCCCCGCCGACACCCTCGCCACCATGCAGGCCGCCGTGCTCACCGGTGAGGCCGTGTGGATCGGCTACGTCAACGCCGAGGGTTCCGCCAGCCAGCGCGTCATCGCCCCGGTCCGGGTGGAGGGCGGCTTCGTGACGGCGTACGACCACACGGCGGACGAGGTCAGGACGTACCCGCTGCACCGGATCACGGGAGTGGCGGAACTGGCGGACGACGAGGCGTAGACGTCACGCGGGGCGCGCATGGGGCGTCACGAGGCGCGTCTCCCGCGGCGTCCGGCCGTGTAGCGGCGCAGGGCCTCGACGCCGTCGGGGACGAACGGCAGGCGCCCGGTCAGCTCGCGCAGCTCGCTCTCGGTGACCCAGGCGTGCCAGTCGATCTCCTCCGGGTCGGGGGAGAGGTCCCCGGTGACGACGGCTTCGTGGACGCCGAGCCAGTAGGGGCTGATCACTCCCCGGCACAGGAACGTGAACGCGAACCGGACCGTCGGTGCCGGCACGCCGAGTTCCTCGGCCAGCTCGCGGGCCGCGGCCCGTTCGTAGGACTCGCCGGCCTCTACACCACCGCCGACCAGCCAGTTGTACTGGCCGGGGAAGCGGGACATGCTCTCCGGGCGCCGGTGCACCAGGATCCGGCCGTCCGCGTCGCGGCAGACGGTCGTCGCGACGCGGTGCAGCCAGCCGTTGGCGATGGCGTCACCTCTGTCCACCACCCCGATCACCCGGTCCCGCTCGTCGACCCGGTCCACCCGCTCGCCCGTGGCTGTCATGAAGGCCACTCTGTCGCACCCCCACCCCCGTCGTGGCCGGTAGGGCACACTGGACGTTTGGCCGCGTTCCACGGCCGTGAAGGAAAGGGTGCCGCGCGTGAATGGTCCACTCATCGTCCAGTCCGACAAGACCCTGCTCTTGGAGGTCGACCACGAGCGGGCCGACGCGTGCCGCCGCGCCATCGCGCCGTTCGCCGAACTGGAGCGGGCGCCCGAGCACATCCACACCTACCGGCTGACCCCGCTGGGCCTGTGGAACGCGCGCGCCGCCGGGCACGACGCCGAGCAGGTGGTGGACGCGCTGGTGGAGTTCAGCCGCTATCCCGTGCCGCACGCGCTGCTGGTGGACATCGCCGAGACGATGGACCGCTACGGGCGGCTGACGCTCAGCAAGCACCCGGCGCACGGTCTCGTGCTGACCACCACGGACCGGCCGGTCCTGGAGGAGATCCTGCGCTCCAAGCGGGTCGCCCCGCTGGTCGGGACGCGGATCGACCCCGACACGGTCGCCGTGCACCCCTCCGAGCGCGGGCAGATCAAGCAGACCCTGCTGAAGCTGGGCTGGCCCGCCGAGGACCTCGCGGGCTACGTCGACGGCGAGGCGCATCCGATCGAGCTGGCCGAGGACGGCTGGGCGCTGCGGCCGTACCAGAAGCAGGCCGTGGAGAATTTCTGGCACGGCGGGTCCGGGGTCGTGGTCCTGCCCTGCGGCGCCGGGAAGACGCTGGTCGGGGCGGGGTCGATGGCGCAGGCGAAGGCGACCACGCTGATCCTCGTCACGAACACCGTCTCCGCCCGGCAGTGGAAGCACGAGCTGATCAAGCGGACGTCGCTGACCGAGGAGGAGATCGGCGAGTACAGCGGGACGCGCAAGGAGATCCGGCCCGTCACCATCGCCACCTACCAGGTGCTGACGACCAGGCGGAAGGGCGTCTACCCGCACCTGGAGCTGTTCGACTCCCGCGACTGGGGGCTGATCGTCTACGACGAGGTGCACCTGCTGCCGGCGCCGGTCTTCAAGTTCACGGCGGACCTTCAGGCACGGCGGCGACTGGGGCTCACGGCCACGCTGGTGCGCGAGGACGGCCGCGAGTCGGACGTCTTCTCGCTCATCGGGCCGAAGCGGTTCGACGCTCCGTGGAAGGAGATCGAGGCGCAGGGCTACATCGCGCCCGCGGACTGTGTCGAGGTCCGGGTCAACCTCACGGACGCCGAGCGGCTCGCCTACGCGACCGCCGAGGCCGAGGAGAAGTACCGCTTCTGCGCCACCACCGAGACCAAGCGGAAGGTGACGGAGGCGATCGTGCGCCGGTTCGCCGGGCAGCAGATCCTCGTCATCGGCCAGTACATCGACCAGCTCGACGAGCTGGGGGAGCATCTGAACGCGCCGGTCATCAAGGGCGAGACGTCCAACGCGCAGCGGGAGAAGCTGTTCGAGTCCTTCCGGCAGGGTGAGATCAGCGTGCTGGTCGTGTCGAAAGTCGCGAACTTCTCGATCGACCTGCCCGAGGCGACGGTCGCCATCCAGGTCTCGGGCACCTTCGGCTCACGTCAGGAGGAGGCCCAGCGGCTGGGCCGGGTGCTGCGACCGAAGGCGGACGGCCACCAGGCCCACTTCTACTCGGTCGTCGCCCGCGACACGCTCGACCAGGACTTCGCCGCCCACCGGCAGCGCTTCCTCGCCGAACAGGGCTACGCCTACCGGATCATGGACGCGACGGAACTGCTGGCGGAGGAGGCCTGATCCGTCACGGTGAGGGGTCCGGTTGCTGTGAGGGAATCGGTCACGGTGAGCGGGCGGGTCACGGTGAGCGGTCCGGTCACGATGAGCGGTCCGGTCACGGTGCGAGATCCGGTCACGGTGAGGGGATCGTGCACACCAGGGCGATCACGAGCACCGACGGGGCGACGGTGGCGAAGGCGGCCCAGCGGCGCAGGTTCCAGTAGCGGACCTTGCGGGGCAGCGACCAGGCGGTGACGAGCGCGGCGAGCGAGAGCACGCCGCCGAAGACGATCGTGCCGTAGATCAGGTACAGCCAGGTCGTGAGCGCCGTCGGACAGTCGGAGCCGCAGCTGTCGGTGGCCATCACGGACAGGCCGCCGAGGAAGAGGGCGGCGGGTCCGAAGACCGTCAGCAGCAGCACGGTGGCGACCAGCGGAGCGGTCGAGGTCCGGTGGTCGAAGTCGTCGGGACCGGGGACCCGGTACGGGACGTAGCCGTAGTACTGCGGATCCGGGTGGCCCGGGTGGCCCGGGTGGTTCGGTGGGGAGTACGGCCCGTGCTGCGGTCCCTGCGGGGGATACGGCCCGTGCTGCGGCGTCGTCATGTCCCGAGTGAACCGCCTGGCGGGGTGGGCGGGAATCTGCGCGGGTACTCATCCGGGCGCCTCACGTACTCAGACGCGCCGGCGGACCTGCCGGTGTTTCCGGCGGAGCCAACTGCAGAGCCACCCGCGGAGCTACCTGCGGCGGACGCCCACCTCCTCGCCGTACTCGCCGAGGACGACCACCTCGAAGGCCGCGCCCGCGAAGACGCGTATCGCGTGGAGGGCGTCGCCGAGGCGGTGGTGGTGGGTGCCGGGGGATACGGAGGTCGCGCCGGACGGACGGCCCGGTGCGGGGGCTGGGGTGAAGGTCGCTGCGCTCATGACTCCATGGTGCGATAGGGGACATAAGGGCGGCATCGGTCTCAGGAGCCACTTCGGGTGGACTCCGTCTCCACCCGCAGAGGGAGCTGTTCCTCCGGGGAGCAGGGGCCGGAGACGGTTCCGTCCCCTAGGGGACGGAAAACCGGTTGGCTTCCCGGCGTCCCCAGGTCCTAGAATCTCCGCTCTTGCCAGCCTCCCCACGGAGCGCCGCCGCCCGGACGGAAACCGGACGGCTTCCCGCAGTCCCCCCTTCCGCAGGCCCGGAGGCACTCCCTTGTCCACGCCCGTGTCCGCTGACGACCCGCTCTCCCGTGAGCGCTCCCACCTGGCCTCCTCCCGTGCCGCGCTGCGCGCCATGCGGGAGGACGTCCAGTCCCTCGACATCAGTGACGTCACCGCGAACTGGGTCAACGCCCAGATCCTGGAGCGCCAGATCGGGGACCGGATCAAGGCGCTCGCCGACCTCAGCCACACCCCGCTGTTCTTCGGCCGGCTGGACTACCTCCACGCGCCCGGTGCCGACCGGGCCGAGGGCGCGGAGGGGGAGCGCTTCTATATCGGGCGACGGCACGTCCACGACCACGACGGCGACCCGATGGTCATCGACTGGCGTGCGCCGGTCTCGCAGCCGTTCTACCGGGCCTCGAAGAAGGACCCGATGGACGTCGGGCTGAGGCGCCGCTTCGGCTACACGGGCGGCGACCTCACCGCGTACGAGGACGAGCGCCTCTCCGACCCGGGCGAGGCGGCCACCACCAGCAAGCTGCTTCAGCGGGAGATCGAGCGGCCGCGTGTCGGTCCGATGCGGGACATCGTCGCCACGATCCAGCCCGAGCAGGACGAGATCGTCCGCAGCGGGCTGGGCGGCTCGGTGTGCGTCCAGGGCGGCCCCGGCACCGGGAAGACGGCCGTCGGCCTGCACCGGGTGGCCTATCTGCTGTACGCCCACCGTGAGCGGCTCGCCCGCACGGGCACGCTGGTCATCGGCCCGAACCGGTCCTTCCTCCACTACATCGAGCAGGTGCTGCCCGCGCTGGGCGAGCTGGCGGTCCGCCAGGCCACCGTCGACGACCTCGTCGCACGGGTCGAGGTGCGGGGCACCGACGAGGCCCCCGCGGCGGTCGTCAAGGGCGACGCGAGGATGGCCGAGGTGCTGCGGCGGGCGCTGTACTCCCACGTCAGCCTGCCGGCCGAGCCGGTCGTCGTCGTGCGCGGCTCACGCCGCTGGCGGGTCCCTGCGTACGAACTGGAGCGCCTCGTCCGCGAGTTGCTCGACCGCGACATCCGCTACGGCGCCGCTCGTGACGCCCTCCCGCAGCGCGTCGCGCATGCCGTGCTGGTGCAGATGGAGCGGGCCGGGGAGGCGCCCGACGACCGGGTGCAGGACGCGGTGGCCCGCAACAGCGCCGTCAAGGCGGCCGTGAAGGCGGTCTGGCCGCCCGTCGATCCGGCGAAGCTGGTGCTGCGGCTGCTCTCGGAGCCGGAGTTCCTCGCGGAGCACGCGGAGGGGATCCTCACCGGGGACGAGCAGAAGACGATCCTGTGGGGGCTGCCTGGATCGGGTAAGAGGGCGGCGCGGTCGGTGAAGGCCGCCAAGTGGTCGGCCGCGGACGCGGTGTTGATCGACGAGGCGACCGATCTCGTGGAGCGCACGCACTCCCTGGGCCATGTGGTCCTGGACGAGGCGCAGGACCTGTCCCCCATGCAGTACCGGGCGGTCGGCCGTCGGTGCAGCACCGGCAGCGCAACCGTCCTGGGTGACCTGGCGCAGGGCACCACGCCCTGGGCGACGCGGAGTTGGGAGGAGGCCCTCGGACACCTCGGCAAGGCCGACGCGGTGATCGAGGAACTCACGGCCGGTTTCCGCGTCCCGACGGACGTCATCACCTACGCCTCCCGGTTGCTGCCGCACATCGCGCCGGGCCTGACACCGGTCGCCTCGGTCCGCGAGAACCCCGGCTTCTTCGAGGTCCGCGCGGTGCCGCAGGACGCGGACGTCGTCGCGGCCTGCGAGGAGTTGCTCGGCAACGAGGGCTCCACGGGCCTCATCGCGGCCGACGCCCGCGTGCCCGTCCTCGCCGAGGCGCTCACCGCGGCGGGGATCCCCTTCCTGGCCCCGGGCGAGGAGACCACCCTGGAGACCCGCCTGACCCTGGTCCCGGCCTCCCTGGCCAAGGGCCTGGAGTACGACTACGTGGTCCTGGACGAGCCGGGCGCGGTGGTGGACGGGGAGCCGGACGAGCGGACCGGGCTGCGGCGGCTGTACGTGGCACTGACGCGGGCGGTGTCGGGGCTGGTGGTGACCCACGCCACCGGCTTGCCACCCCAGCTGACCCAAGTGACCCAGACGACCCAGGTGACCCAGGTGACCCAGCAGATCCAGCCGACCGACACGACCCCGCCGACCCAGCCGACCCAGCCGTAAGGGCGCGGCAGCCCCGCGGGCGGGGCGACCCGTCACTGCCCGTCCAGCACCCGCCGCCACTCCTCCACGGCCCCCGCCGACACCGGCCCCGTCCAGCCGCCGGGCCGGGCCGCCCCGCCGATGTGGAAGGCGTCGATCCCCGCGGCCCGCAGCGCCGGCACATGATCGAGCCGCAGCCCTCCGCCCACGAGGAGCTGCTGCTCGTACCCCTGCTCGCCGTGCCGTCCCGCCTCCGCGATCAGCACGGCCAGCCC
Organism: Streptomyces sp. ID05-39B; assembly: GCF_033794725.1. Taxonomy (NCBI): domain Bacteria; kingdom Bacillati; phylum Actinomycetota; class Actinomycetes; order Kitasatosporales; family Streptomycetaceae; genus Streptomyces; species Streptomyces sp. ID05-39B. The sequence continues at coordinate 6,860 of NZ_JARGEF010000321.1, forward strand.
GTCGTCGACCCCCGTGGCCGACCCTGCCGTGAGGTAGGTGTCCAGTCCTGGCAGCCCCTCGCACTGCTTGCGCAGGGCGTCGCGGTCGGCCGTATGGTCGATCGCGCGGTGGAACGTCCACGGGCTGCCGTCCAGCTCCGCGACCACCCCTTCGACGGCGGCCAGGTCCACGCCGCCCTCCGTGTCGAGGAAGCCGAGCACGAACTGGTCCGCCCCGGCCGCCCGCAGTTCCCCGGCGGCCCGGACGAGCCGTGCGACGTCCGCGGCGTCCCCGGCGGCGAACCCGTCGCTCAGGCGCAGCATCACGCGCAGGTCGAGGTCGACGGCGGCCCGGATCGCGGCGAACGCCGGGACGGGCGGGGTGAGCCCGTCGGCGGCGATGTCGGTGACCACTTCGAGGCGGTCCGCGCCTCCGGCCTGGGCGGCGACCGCGTCCCGCGCGTCGAGGGCGATCACCTCCAGGACTGCACGCTTGCTCATGGGACCCCATTCATCGACGGCCTACAGGTCTAGTCCAATTCCAGAATACGCCTGTGAGCCGCCGCGCTCACCCCCGCGTCCCCGGCCGGACGGGGAAAGATGACTGCATGGCCGACCACTCCGAAACCACCACCACCCGCGACGCCCTCGACTCCCTGCGCACCCGCTTCGCCCGCACCCTCGAAGCCGCCCGCGGCCCCGCTCCCACGCCC
>NZ_JARGEF010000322.1:0-7524 GCF_033794725.1 Streptomyces sp. ID05-39B
GAAACGCCCGGTTACATTCCGAACCCGGAAGCTAAGCCTCACCGCGCCGATGGTACTGCAGGGGGGACCCTGTGGGAGAGTAGGACGCCGCCGAACAATCTTTAGGGAAAACCCCCGTGCCCATGGCACGGGGGTTTTCTGCGTTGATGGACAATTTCGGCGCGGGCTAATTCGGGTGAGTGGTCCCGCGACCGGGTACTACGGTGGCCCCATGAGTTACCTGATCAGGTCCGTGCGTGCCGAGGAATGGCCGGCTGCGAAGGGGCTGCGGCTCCTTGCGTTGCGGGACCCGGTCGCGCACCTCGCCTTCCTGGAGACGTACGAGCAAGCGTTGGCGAAGCCGGACTCCTTCTGGAAGGAGCGGACCGCCGGAGTGGCCGACGGGGTCGAGGAGGCTCAGCAGATCATCGCCGAAGGGCCCGACGGGGAGTGGGTCGCGACGCTGACCGTGCTCGTCGAGGAGGCGGGGACCAAGGACTGGGCGGGGTTTCCGGTCGAGCAGCGGCAGGGGCATGTCGTCGGAGTGTTCGTGCGGCCCGAGTACCGCGGGATCGGGCTCACCGAGGTCCTGTTCGACGCCGGGCTGGAGTGGGCGTGGTCGCGCGGGCTGGAGCGGGTGCGGCTCATCGTGCACGAGGACAACGGACGGGCGCGGACCTTCTACAGCAGGGCAGGCTTCCTGCCGAGCGGTGTGGTCGTGCAGCTGGGCGAGGACACCGACGGCGGCCGGGAGCTGGAGTACGTCCTGGAACGGCCGTAGGGGTCACACGGGCAGTTCGTGGTGGGGCCAGCGGGTGCGGGCCTGTTCCCGGGAGCGGAGCAGGGCCAGGGTGGGCAGGCCGCGGTCGCGGCCGTCGGCCAGGAGGTCCGGGAGCTGGGCGAGCGGGGCCACGGCCGCGACATCGTCCAGGATCAGGGTCAGTGGTGGGTCGAGCCGACCGGAGGATGACCGTTCGGCCATGCGCCGGCCGCGCTCGACCACGCCTGAGACGAGGGCCGTGAGCAGGGGCATCGCGCCGGGATGCGTCCTCGGGTCCTCGATGGATTCACCGACCACATAAAGCGTTCCCCCTTCGGCGACGAAGGAATCCAGTGCGAGCGCGTCAGTCCGGTTGGGTGTGCAGGCTTCGCGGATGTTCACCGTGGAGAGCGCGGACAGGGCTCGGGTCGTCAGTTCCTGGGCGATGTCCCGGCGTTCGGCGTGGGCGGTGAGTGCGGCTTCGAGTTCGCCCGCTGAGCCGGCCGCCGCCTTCGGGTTCGTACGGAGGGTGCGGACCGCTTCCTGGATGCCGGTGCCCTGGGACCAGCGGTGGACATGGCGGACGGTGCGGCCGTCGATGGCGGCGGCGTGCAGATAGCTGCGCAGGAGCGTCTCGGCGGTCTCGGTGACGGCCTGGTCCAGGCGGGCCGTGGGGCGTACGGGGGTGAGCAGGGCCGTCGCTCTGGCTGCCGCTGTCGCCCTGTCCTCGCAGCCCGCGGTCGGGGACCAGTGAAGGCGGGCCGGGGTGTCGCACAGGTGGGTGGGGTCATAGAGGAGGACGGGGCCGAGTTTTGCTCGGGCGTCCTTGGTGTCCTCCCAGAGGGCCGGGTGCGAGGTGACGACCAGGACGGCGCCCTCCGCGTCGCGTATGGCCTGCGTCGCGGTGATGTGGCGGGTCTCGGGCGGCGCGTACAGGACCGGGCCCTCGGGGCTGGGTGCTTCCCGGGCGATCACCGGTGCGGGCTTGAGCAGGGGGGCCGGGGTCATGGGTTCCGGTTCGGGTTCCGTCCTGGGGACGGGTACCTCGTGAGGGACCGGCGCCGGGACCGGCGCCTCCTGGCGGGATCGCGTCCCCCTGCCCGCCCGTACCGCCCGCCATCGCGCCACCGTGCCCAGGGTGAAGACCGTGAGGACCAGGAGAACCATCACCTGGCCGATGAACAGGCCCCAGAAGAGGCCGTAGCCGGAGAGGGCCGACGGGTCGGCGTCGGGCCAGGCGCCGTGGAGGTCGTGCGGTTGGCCGACCAGGTGGCGCATGGCCAGCGGGGTGCGGGTGAAGGTGACGCCGGCCGGCCAGGAGCCGTGGGCGAACAGGGCCGCGAGGCCCGTCGCCGTCCACACCAGCAGCGTCATGCCGAGCAGGAACGCGAGGAGCCCGAGCAGCAGGCCGTCGGGGATGCCTCCCTGGCCCTGCCCGTGGCCCTGGAAGCGGTCGTCACCCGGTCTCATCGCGTCCCCCGTGTCTACGCCACCGTCGACTCGGACGAGCCGTCCAGGTCGGGCAGGTGCTGTTCCATGAAGGCCGCCGCCCGTTGTTCCTGTTCCAGCTCGGCGGCGCGCAGGGCGTCGTCCTCGGCGAGGTCGGCGGACGACTGGGTCATCGCGCGGTCGGTGAAGACCAGCGGCCGTTCCGTGTCGGTGATCAGGTGTTTGACGACCTGGACATTGCCGTTGACGTCCCACACCGCGATGCCCGGTGTGAGGGTGGGGATGATCTCCACCGCCCACCGGGGCAGGCCGAGCACGCGGCCCGTCGCCCTCGCCTCGTCGGCCTTCTGGGCGTAGATCGTCCGTGTCGACGCCATTTTGAGGATGGCGGCCGCTTCCTTCGCCGCCGCTCCGTCGACCACGTCGGACAGGTGGTGGACGACGGCGACGAAGGACAGGCCGAGCCGGCGGCCGAACTTCAGCAGCCGCTGGAACAGCTGGGCCACGAACGGGCTGTTGATGATGTGCCAGGCCTCCTCGACCAGGAAGATGCGCTTCTTCCGGTCGGGGCGGATCCAGGTGTGCTCCAGCCACACGCCGACGATCGCCATCAGGATCGGCATGGCGATGGAGTTGCGGTCGATGTGGGACAGGTCGAAGACGATGAGCGGGGCGTCCAGGTCGATGCCGACCGTCGTCGGGCCGTCGAACATGCCGCGCAGGTCACCGTCGACGAGACGGTCCAGGACCAGCGCCACGTCCAGGCCCCACGCCCGTACGTCGTCCAGGGCGACGTTCATCGCCTCGGCGGACTCCGGCTCGGGGTGCCGTAGCTGTTCGACGATGTCGGTGAGGACCGGCTGGCGTTCGACGATCGTCTCGTTGACATAGGCGTGGGCGACCTTGAGGGCGAAGCCCGAGCGTTCGTCCAGGCCGTGGCCCATCGCGACCTCGATGATGGTGCGCAGCAGCGCCAGCTGGCCCGTCGTCGTGATCGAGGGGTCCAGCGGGTTGAGACGGATGCCGAGGTCGAGGGCGGCCGTCGGGTCCAGGCGGATGGGAGTTATACCCAGCGCCTGCGCGATGAGGTTCCATTCGCCGACGCCGTCCTCGCCCTGGGCGTCCAGGACGCAGACCTGGCGGTCGCGGAAGCGGAGCTGGCGTAGGACGTACGTCTTCTCCAGGGCCGACTTGCCGTTGCCGGACTCTCCGAGGACCAGCCAGTGCGGGGCCGGGAGCTGCTGGCCGTACAGCTGGAAGGGGTCGTAGATGTAGCCCTTGCCGGAGTAGACCTCGCGGCCGATGATCACGCCCGAGTCGCCGAGGCCGGGGGCGGCGGTCGGGAGGTAGACCGCCTGGGCCTGGCCGGTGGAGGTGCGCACGGGCAGGCGGGTCGTCTCGACCTTGCCGAAGAGGAAGGACGTGAAGGCGTCGGTGACGACGGACATCGGGTCCCGCATGTAAAGCCCCTACCTTCGGATGCCGGTGGCGAACGGGAGGGTGTTCACGAACGCGCGGTGGTGCTCTCGGTCGCACCACTCCAGCTTGAGGTACGACTTGCCCGCGGACGCCCTTATCGTCCGCTTGTCGCGGGCCAGTGCCTCCGGGTTGCGGGAGGAGACGGTGATGTAGCCGACGAGGTTGACGCCCGCGGCGCCGCTCGCGAGGTCCTCGCCGCGCTGGTCGATGCGGGAGTGCGCGGCCACGTCGCGCGGGTCGACCGTGCGGTTCATCTTGGCGGCGCGGCTCGCCTCCGCCTCGTCGTTCGTCTTCTCGGTCAGCATGCGTTCGATGGCGACCTCGGTGGGTTCGAGATCCATCGTCACGGCGACCGTGCGGATCACGTCCGGGGTGTGGACGAGGAGCGGGGCCAGGAAGTTGACGCCGACGGGCGTCATCGGCCACTCCTTCACCCAGGCGGTGGCGTGGCACCAGGGGGCCCGGGTGGAGGACTCGCGGGTCTTCGCCTTGAGGTGGGTGGGCTCCATGGCGTCCAGCTCGGCCGGCCAGGCGTTGCGGCGGGTCATCGCCTGGATGTGGTCGATCGGGTGGTCCGGGTCGTACATGGAGTGGATCAGCGACGACAGACGGCCCTGGCCGAGGGGCTGGCGGACGCGGATGTCCGCCTCCTGGAGGCGGGAGCAGATGTCGGTCAGCTCGCGGGCCATGACGACGGCGAGACCGGCGTCGCGGTCCAGCTTGCGGCCGTTCTGCGGGCGGGCGGCGCGGGCCATCGCGTTGGCCTCGGCGGCCAGTTCGCGCGTGAAGTGCATGCAGGCGACCAGGTAGGCGCGGTGCTGCTCGCTGCTCGTCGACACCATCGACTGGAGCTGCTCGTACGACGACTGGAGCCAGGGCAGGGACTTGTCGTCGCCGCGCTGGGAGACGTCCTTGGCGTGGGCGTCGGGGTCGGCGGGGAGGGTGCGGGCGAGCATCTGGAGGCGGGTCACGAAGCCGTCGCCGTTGGCCACGTGCTTGAGGAGGGTGCCGAAGCGGTCGACGAGGGCTTCCTGGTCCTCGCTGTCGCGCAGACCGACGCCCGGCCCCTCGATCTCGATGGCCGCGGTCACCGTACGGCGGTCCGCGTGCAGGAGTACGGCGATCTCGTCGGGGCCGAAGGGGGCGGCGAGCCAGTTGATGCGGCCGACGCCGGGCGGCGGGCCGATCTCGATCTCCTGGCCGTCGATCCTGGTGCCGGCCTCCATGGCGGCCGAGCGGTAGACCGTGCCCCGGCGCAGGGTGCGCTTGTAACTGCGGTTGATCTCGAACCACTTGTAGAAGGTGCGGTGCTTGTACGGCACGTACACCGCGGCCAGCGCGATCATGGGGAATCCGGCGAGCAGCACGATCCGCAGGGTCAGGACGGGGACGAGGAGCCCGCACATCATGCCGAGGAACGCGCCGACGACGATGAGCGCGATCTCGCCGGACTCGCGGTTGCGGCCGACGATCGCGTTCGGCCGGGCGCGGCCGATCAGATATGTACGGCGGGGCGTGACCACGTGGGACACGTGGGATTCGGTCGTCAACGCCCTTCACCTCCCGTGCGGTTGGTACTGCTGTTGCGGGTGTTGCCGGCGTGCGGGGTGTTCACAGGGCTGCCGGCGCGGGGTGCGGGTGCGGCGGAGGGGACAGATCCGCCGCCTCCGTTCGAACTGCGCGAGCTGTGCGCGGCCACGCCGCCGGCGGCCTGGTTGGCCGGGCGCTGGCCGCTGGAGGACCCGCCGCCGCCGTTGTTGTCGGCTCGGGTGCTGTGCGTCTTGATGCCCTGGGCGACGAGGGTCGCGGGGGAGCTGATGACGGCCGCGGCCTTGCCCTCGGCGCCCTGCATGATGCGGTTGTTGCGCGAGTTCGCGATCTCGTCACCGAAGCCGGGCACGAAGCGGTAGATCATCGCGCTGGCGAAGATGGCCAGCAGGATGATGGACAGGCCGGACACGACGGCGCCGAACGCGTTGGGGCCGTCGTCGGCCGAGAGGGCTCCGGCCAGGCCCAGGACGATCACGATCACGGGCTTGACCAGGATGACGGCGATCATGATGCCGGCCCAGCGGCGGACGTGGCCCCACAGGTTCTTGTCGACGAGGCCGGCGTAGACGACCGTACCGAGCAGGGCGCCGACGTAGAGCAGGGCGGCTCTGAGGACCAGCTCCAGCCACAGGACGCCGGCGGCGAGGATGGACACCAGGGAGACCACGATCAGCATGATCGGGCCGCCGCCGATGTCCTCGCCCTTCTCCAGGGCGGCGGAAAAGGTGCCGAAGTAGGCGTCGGTCTGACCGCCCGTCGTCTTCGCCAGCATGTCGCTGATGCCGTCGGTGGCCGAGACGACCGTGTAGAGGATCAGCGGGGTGAAGGCGGAGGCGAGGACGGTGAGCCAGAGGAAGCCGACGGCTTCGCCGATGGCGGTGGTGAGGGGGACCCCGCGGACCGCCCGCTTGGCGACGGCGAGCAGCCACAGCAGGAGGGTCAGGACGGTCGACGCGGCGAACACGACGGCGTACTGCTGGAGGAACCTGGCGTTGGTGAAGTCGACGTTCGCGGTGTCCTGCACGGCGGCGCTGAGCTTCTCGACGGTCCAGGCGGCGGCTTCGGCACAGCCCTTGGCCAGCGAGGAGAGGGGGTCGAGGGTGTCGGAGACGCCGGAGGGGGTGGTGCCGGAGGGGGTGTTGCCTTTTTCGCAGTACTTCTTGGCTTCACCCGGGATGAGGCTGCAGTCGAGGCTGCTCGTCGGGGACGGCGAGGCAGTGGGCGTGGGCGACGGACTGGGCGTGGGCGCGGCGAAGGCACGGGTGGCCAGCAGTACGGCCGACGCCTGGACGGCCGCGACGACCCCGACGAGCCGGAGCACGCGGTGCGGGTTACCGGGCATACGTGAACCCTCCGTACTCCTCGATGGCCTTGCTGATCTCGTCGGAGGCGGCGGCCCTGTCGTCGCCCGGGACCGGGGCGGGGCCGTCCTTCTGCTCGTCGTCGGCGATCTTCCAGTCGCCCTCCACCCACTGGAGGTCGAACGTCCAGGTCTTCCACGACGAGGTGACGGGGTCGGTCGAGTTCTCCCCGGACATGCCGATCAGGCCGAGATACCAGACGGCGACCTTGGCGGTGGTGTCGGCGTAGGCCTGGACCGTGGTGCCCACCGGGACGACGCGGGAAACGAAGGTGTTGCCCTCGGGGGCGTTGCCATTGGCGTCGAGGCCCAGCTTGGCGAGGAAGGCGGCCGAGTAGGCCCGGTCCATCGGCGCTTGGAGCGTGGCGGCGGTGGCGGCGGTGTAGACGGTGTCGACGAGGGCGTGCCGGCTGTCCTTCTGGAACATGCCGGTGGAGCCCAGCGCGACGGCGTAGTTGGCGGCTGCCGACTGGGCGCCCTGCTCGGTCCGGGCGAAGCCGGACGGGATGCCGCCGGTCTTGGACTCCACCGGCTTCGTCCCGCTCGCCGCAGTCGACGACGTCCCGGGCTGGTCGGCGTTGGTCTCGCCGGTGGCCGCGGTGGAAGGGGAATCGTCTCCTCCACGGTTCGCGAAGGCGATCGCGGCGATGAGGAGGACGACCACGCCGACCACCATGACCAGGTTCCGCGAGGACGAGCGGGCGGGACGGCGGGCGCCGCCGTAGGGGTCCGCCTCGGGGAGGCGCATGCGGGTGCCCGCCGGCTCGCCGTAGTCGTGTTCGTCTCCGGGACTCATGCCGTGTACGCCCCCTCGCTGCCGTACCGGAACACGTAGTAGTACGACGGTAGCCGTGCTGGTTCCCGCGCGGGCGCGGTGTGGTGACTCGACATCAGGGAAACGCAACCTCAGCCGGTGGGCACGACGGGTGGGTGGGGTGGAGAGGGC
>NZ_JARGEF010000323.1:0-7446 GCF_033794725.1 Streptomyces sp. ID05-39B
GGCGTAGCCCCCGCTCCCGCCCGCGTGCGGCGGCTACGCCCGCCACGTCATGCCCGAACCGCTGCGCGCTCGCGTGCCCGCGTGTGTGCGGCGGCTACGCCGTAGCCGTCTTCGGTCCCGGGGGCTGCGGAGGCCGCGGCCCCTTCGGTCCCCCCGGCTTCCCGGACTTCCCCGACTCCCCGGAACTCGCAGCCGTCGAGGCCGCCGCCCCCGCCCCCACCGCCGTACGGGCCTTGGTGGCCGCCGCCGTCAGGGGCTTGGCGATGTCCTCCAGGGAGCGTCGCTCGGCCCGTACCGCGAGGAACGCGGCGACCAGGCCCGCCGCGCACATCAGCGCCGCGCCGATCTGGAACGCGAGGACCGTGTCGCCGACCTTGCCCGTGCCGGTCAGCTCGGCGAACAGCAGGGGCCCGCTGATACCGCCCGCGGCGGTGCCGAGGGCGTAGAAGAAGGCGATGGACATGGCGCGGGTCTCCATCGGGAAGATCTCGGAGACCGTGAGGTAGGCGCTGGAGGCGCCCGCGGAGGCGAAGAACAGCACCGCGCACCAGCAGGCCGTCATCGTGGTCGCGCTCAGCGAACCGCGGTCGAACAGCCAGGCCGTACCGAACAGCAGCAGGCCGGAGAGCAGGTACGTCGAGGAGATCATGATCCGGCGGCCGACCGTGTCGAACAGCTTGCCGAGCAGCAGCGGGCCGCAGAAGTTACCGAGGGCGATCACTGCGAAGTAGTAGCCGGTGTGGCCGGTCGGCACGTCGAAGAACGTGGTGAGGATCGCGCCGAAGCCGAAGGTGATCGCGTTGTAGAGGAAGGCCTGCCCGATGAAGAGGGAGAAGCCGAGGACGGCGCGGCGGCGGTAGTCGGAGAACACCGTGCGGCCGATCTCGACGAAGGACACGCTGCTGCGCTGGTGGATGGTGAGTTCCCCCTCGGCCGCCGGCAGCGGGGCGCCCTGCTCGGACTCGATGCGCCGCTCGATCGAGGAGACGATCTCCTCCGCCTCCCGGTCCCGGCCGTGGATCATCAGCCAGCGCGGACTCTCCGGGACATGGCGTCGTACGAGGAGGATGACCAGGGCCAGGACGGCGCCGAGCGCGAACGTCAGCCGCCAGCCCACGTTCGCCGCGAAGAGGTCCGTGTTCAGCGCGACGATCGACAGCAGCGAACCGCCCACCGCGCCCAGCCAGAAGCTGCCGTTGATCATCAGGTCGACGCGGCCCCGGTACTCGGCCGGGATCAGCTCGTCGATCGCCGAGTTGATCGCCGCGTACTCGCCGCCGATGCCGAAGCCGGTGAGGAAGCGGAAGAGCAGGAACCACCAGGTGTCGAAGGAGATCGCGGTCAGGGCGGTCGCCCCGAGATAGACCGCCAGCGTGATCATGAAAAGTTTCTTGCGGCCCCAGCGGTCGGTCAGCCGGCCCCAGAACAGGGCGCCGAGGCAGGCACCCGCCACATACAGCGCGGCGGCGATACCGGTGCCCTGCCCGGAGGTGATGGGCAGGCCGCTGCCGGGCTCCGACAACCGCCCGGCGATGTTGCCGACGACCGTGACTTCGAGGCCGTCGAGGATCCACACGGTGCCGAGGCCGATGACGATCGTCCAGTGCCAGCGGGACCATGGGAGGCGGTCCAGGCGGGCGGGAATGTCCGTCGTGATGGTCCGGCCGGTCCCGGCCTGTGCGGCAGTGGTCATGTGGCGGCTCCCTCCTCATCGAGCGGAAACCGTTGTCGGGTTCCCCGAGGAAAGGCAGCTACGCCCCCAGCCCCTTCGCCACCGTGTAGATCAACAGGCCCGCCAGCGACCCGACCACCGTGCCGTTGATACGAATGAACTGCAGGTCACGGCCGATGTGGGCCTCGATCTTGCGCGTGGTGTGCTCGGCATCCCAGCCCGCCACCGTGTCGGTGATCAGCAAGGTGATCTCCCTGCGGTACGTCGACACCACGTGCACAGCCGCGCCCTCCACCCAGCGGTCCACCTTCCCCTGCACCTTCGGCTCGGTGGCCATCCGGGACCCCAGCGACAGCAGCGCCGCCCGCACCCGCATCCGCAGCTCACTGCGCTCGTCCTCGGCCGCCGACACGATCATGGACCGGACGGCCGTCCAGGCGGACGCGATCAGGTCCTGCACCTCGCCGCGGCCCAGCACCTCGCCCTTCAGCCGCTCCACCCGCGCGCGGGTCTCGGTGTCGGACTGGAGGTCGGAGGCGAAGTCCCGCAGGAAACGGTCCAGGGCGCCCCGGGCCGGGTGGGACGGCATGTCCCGCATCTCCGCGCAGAACCGCAGCAGTTCCTTGTAGACCCGCTCCCCGATCCGCTTGTCGACGAACCGGGGCGTCCAGCCGGGCGCGCCGCCCTCCACCGCGTCCATCACCGAGTCGGCGTGCAGCACCAGCCAGTCGTGCGCCCGCGCCACCACCAGGTCGACGGCCCGCCGGTGACCGCCGTCCGCGACGATCTTCTCCAGCATCTTGCCCATCCCCGGCGCGATCTCCTGGGCGTCCGCCCGCCGCGTGATCGCCTCCCCGACGACCGCCTGCACATCGGAGTCCCGCAGCACGGTCAGCGCCCCCCGCAGCGCCGTCGCCAGCTCCTGCGTCACCCGGTCCGCGTGCTCCGGCTCCGCCAGCCACGCCCCCAGCCGGCTGCCGATGCCGACCGCGCGCAGCCGCTGCCGTACGACATCGCGGGACAGGAAGTTCTCGCCGACGAACTCGCCCAGGGAGACGCCCAGCTGGTCCTTCTTCGTCGGGATGATCGCCGTGTGCGGGATGGGCAGGCCGAGCGGATGGCGGAACAGGGCGGTCACGGCGAACCAGTCGGCGAGCGCGCCCACCATGCCCGCCTCGGCGGCCGCCGCCACATAGCCCGCCCAGGGCCCGGCGCCCTGGTGGGAGGCCCACTCGGCGAGGACGTACACCACCGCCACGAACACCAGCAGCCCGGTCGCGGTGAGCTTCATGCGCCGCACCCCGCGCCTGCGCTCCTCGTCGGCCGCGCTGAAGACGTTCATGGCGCGCCCCACCGCCGTCGCCCCGTCGTCCGCCGGCGCTCCGCCTTCCGTCGTGGCCCTGTCTTGCGTACCCGTACGTTCCATCCGCTCTCCACCCGCTCCCGGTCCCCCGTGCCCCGCACGCGACCATTGTCCCCACCTGTCCGACTCCTGGAACGAAACAGGAGTTCCCGGCGTCTGTCAGGTGGGAAGTCCTACGGTGATCTCCTGAATGTTCTGTCGGAGCCTCGCCGCTCCCTCGTCGGAGGAGACACACACCCGCATGACCAGGCATGACGGCGCAGGGCCCGGAGTGCCCCGCGCCCGCCGAAGCGGCCACCGCGACCCCCGTCACCACCTCCCTCACCACGTCCTCCTCTCCGCGGTCCTCGCCGTGATCGTGGGCCTCTCGGCCGCCATATACCTCGCTGTCGACGCCGGGGACGGCGGGCGCCGCGGCCAGGACACCCTCGCCTCCTCCCGCACCGGCCCGCACTCCGCCGCGGCCCTCTCCACCGGCCTGTGGGTCGGCAGCTGGGCCGCCGCCCCCGCCGGCGGCGAACCGCTCACCGAACGCGACGGCACGGCGGGCCGCACGGTGCGCAACGTCGTCCACACCAGCGTCGGAGGGACGAGTGCCCGCATCACCCTGTCCAACCTGTACGGCACCAAAGCGCTGACCGTCACCTCCGTCACCCTCGCCGTCGCGGCGGGCGACGACAGCCCCGCCGCCGCCCCCGGCACCCTGCGCCGGCTCACCTTCGGCGGCCGCCCCGCGATCAGCATCCCGGCGGGCGGACAGGCCGTCAGCGACGCCGTACCGCTCGCCGTCCCCCGCGACAGCGACGTCCTGGTCAGCCTCTACACCCCGACCTCCGCGGGCCCGGTCACCTTCCACCACCTGGCCCAGCAGACCAGCTACGTCGCCGACGGCGAGCACACCGCCGACGTCACCGGAACGCCGTACACCGGACAGAGCACCTACTGGCGCTACCTCACCGCGCTGGACGTCCTCAGCGAGGAGGCCGAGGGGACCGTCGTCGCTTTCGGCGACTCCATCACCGACGGCTTCGCCTCCGCCCCCGGCGCCAACCGCCGCTGGCCCGACGTCCTCGCCGACCGGCTCCACGCGTCCCTCACCGACGGCGACGAGGACGCCCCTCGCTACGGTGTCGTCAACGTCGGCATCAGCGGCAACCGCGTCCTCACCGGCGGACCGGGCCGGCCCGCCGGCAACCCCAGCGGGCTGGACCGCTTCGACCGCGACGTCCTCGGCCGGCCCAACGTCAAGGTCGTCGTCATCGACCTCGGCGTCAACGACATCCTCCGCAGTCGGACCACCGCCGACCCCGACGCCGTCCTCGACGGCCTGCGCGACATGGTCCGCCGCGCCCACGCCCACGGCATCAAGGCCGTCGGCACCACCCTGCTCCCCTTCCGCGGCCACCACGACTACACCGACGCGCGCGAGGACGTACGGCGACGGATCAACGCGGAGATCCGCTCCGGGTCGGTCTACGACACGCTCGTGGACGTCGACCGGGCGATGCACGACCCCTACGACCCCCGCCGCCTCAAGGCGGAGTACGACTCCGGCGACCACCTCCACCCCAGCGACAGGGGCTACTGGAAGATGGCCCAACTGATCAGGTGGAGCCAGCTGACGGGGGCGGGACGGGCGGATCTGTAACCCCGAGCCCGCACAGCCCCGCCCTGCCCGGCCCAGCCCAGTTCTGCTCTACCCGGTTCCTGATCTACCCGGTTCTGCTCTACCCGGTTCTGCCCGGCTCAGTGGCCCAGGTGGCGGGGCCTGTCCCGGCCCCGCGACAACTCCCGATCCCCCCGGTTCCGCCTCCGCTTGCGGTCCACCCCCACCCCGCCCCAGAACGCGAACCCCGTGACCACCACCCGCGGAGCGCCCGCCGCGGCCGGCACCCCCTGCTCACGGTGGTCGAAGCCGCCCATGATCCCGATCCCCCGCACCACGACCTCGACCCCGGGCGGCACCACGACGTTCATCCCGCCCATGATGGCGACGCAGTTGATCACGACCTCCCCGGCCGCGAAGTCCGCCTCGCGCAGATCGATCTCCCCGCCGCCCCAGAACGCGAAGCCGGTGAACCGCCGGGGCACCGTCCAGCGCCCCTTGCGCTGGAAACCGGACATGACGGCCACGGCCCACGTGGACGACCCCTCGCCGCCCACGATCCGCCCGGCCCACGCCCCGTCCACCTCACCGTCGCCCCGCGCCGCGGGCTTGTGCAAGGACACGGCGGCCGGCGGAGCGACCCCGGCCGCGGGCAGGTCACGGGTGATCGGCGTCAGCTCGCCGTACGTCCGCGCCCGGTACGTCGCGTCCAGCCGCTCCTCGAACTCCGTCATGTCGAGCCGGCCCTCGGCCAGGGCGTCCCGCAGGACCTCGGCTACACGCTCACGGTCGGCGTCGGAGGCACGGAGGTCCGGGACTGCGTCGTCGGTCATGCACAGCAGCCTACGAGTTCCTCGCGCCCGGCACTACGGTCTCCCTGTCCGCGTACATACGGCCGATCACCGCCTCGATGTCCGGCTCCCGCACCGACAGGTCCACCAGCGGATACTCCGCCGCGATCCGCGCCACCAGCGGGGCCGCCGACTCCGCCGCCGGGAAGGCCAGCCACTGACGCGGCCCCTCCACCCGTACGACCCGTGCCGCCGGGCCCACGTCGATGGGCGGGAGTTCCCGTTCCAGGTCGACGACCAGGGTCCGTTCGCTCTCCCCGGCCTCGTGCAGCCCGGCGAGCGGGCCGTCGTACATCATGCGGCCGTGGTCGATGACCATCACGCGGGAGCAGAGCCGCTCGATGTCCTGGAGGTCATGGGTGGTGAGCAGGACCGTCGTACCACGCTCGGTGTTCAGCTCACCCAGGAACTCCCGCACCCGGGCCTTGGAGACGACGTCGAGACCGATCGTCGGCTCGTCGAGGTAGAGGACCTCCGGGTCGTGCAGCAGCGCTGCCGCGATGTCACCGCGCATCCGCTGGCCGAGCGACAACTGCCGCACCGGCACCTCCAACAGGCTCTCCAGGTCGAGGAGTTCGACGAGCCGGTCGAGGTTCGCGCGGTAACGGGCGTCCGGGATGCGGTACATGCGGTGGGCGAGCCGGTAGGAGTCGACCAGCGGCAGGTCCCACCACAGCGTCGTCCGCTGCCCGAACACGACCCCGATGCGATGGGCGAGCCTGGTCCGCTCACGGGCGGGATCGATGCCCGCCACCCGCAGCCGGCCGCCGCTCGGGGTGAGGATGCCCGTCAGCATCTTGATCGTCGTCGACTTCCCGGCACCGTTCGGCCCGATGTACCCGACGATCTCGCCGCGCGCCACGGTGAACGACAGCCCGTCCACCGCCCGCACCTGCCGCCGCTCCCGCCGGAGAAACCCGGTCCGCCGACGCACGTCGAAGACCTTCTCGACCCCGTCGAGTTCGATGAACCCGTCCACCAGGACTCCCCCGCCTTCCCGTAGTCCGCCTGTTTCGCGGACTCCGCATGCTTCCCGGACTCCGCCTGTTTCCCGGACTCCGCCGACTTTTGCGTACCGCGCCGACTTCCCGTGGCGCGCTAACTTCCCGTACTCCGATACGACCTCAGTCCGGCCCGCCAGGCCAGCCCCGCCAGCGCACAACAGGCCACCGCCACCAGCGGCGGGGCGTACGCCGTCCACTCCGGCAGGTCCAGCGGATACGGCCGGCCCAGCACATACGCCGCCGGCACCCAGTTGACGAAGGCCAGCGGGAACACGAACGTCACCGCACGCACCAGCTCCTTCCCGAACACCGTCGGCGGATACTGGAGCAGCGTCTGACCGCCGTACGTGAACGCGCTCTGCACCTCCGCCGCGTCCTGCGCCACGAACTGGAACGCCGCCCCCGCCACCAGCACCGCGCCGAAGATCACCGCGCCGCTCACCAGCGTCACCGGCACCAGCAGCACCCTGGTCACCGTCCAGTCGACGTCCGTAGCCGCCAGCGCGTACGCCAGCACCAGCGCCCCTTGCGTGATCCGGGAGACCCGGCGCAGCGCGAACCGGTCCGCCGCCACCTGCGCCAGCACCGGCGCCGGCCGCACCAGCAGTGTGTCGAGCGTGCCGTCCCGCACCCGTGAACCCAGCCGGCCCGCCGAACCGATCACCAGGTCCGCGATCCCGAACGAGGTCGCGGACAGGCCGTACAGGAAGGCAACCTCGGGCAGCGAGTAGCCGCCGAGCGCATCGACCCGCGAGAACATCAGCAAGATCGCGACAAAGTCCAGACCCGTCACCAGCAGCCCGCTCACCAGCGTCATCGCGAAGGACAACCGGTAGGCCATCGTCGAACGGATCCACATCCCGGCGATCAGCCGGTACGCCCGCCACCCCCCCCCCCCCCCTAACCCTGTCTCTTAAACCCATCCCCGACCCAAAGGAAAAGGCAAAACT
>NZ_JARGEF010000324.1:0-7436 GCF_033794725.1 Streptomyces sp. ID05-39B
CGCCCAGCCCGAGGAAAGACCCACCATGACCGCTACGCGCGTAGACCCCGCCACCCTCCGCCGGCTCCCCAAGGCCGTCCTGCACGATCACCTCGACGGCGGTCTGCGCCCCGCCACCGTCGTCGAGCTGGCGGCCGCGGTCGGCCACACCCTGCCGACCACCGACCCCGACGAGCTGGCCGCCTGGTACTTCGAGGCCGCCAACTCCGGCGACCTGGTCCGCTACATAGCGACCTTCGAGCACACCCTCGCCGTGATGCAGACCCGTGAGGGCCTGCTGCGCACGGCGGAGGAGTACGTCCTCGACCTGGCCGCCGACGGTGTCGTGTACGGCGAGGTGCGCTACGCCCCCGAGCTGAACACGAACGGCGGGCTGACTCTCGCCGAGGTCGTGGAGACCGTCCAGCAGGGCCTCGCGGCCGGTATGGCCAAGGCTGCCGCGGCCGGCACTCCGGTCCGGGTCGTCACCCTGCTCTGCGGGATGCGGATGTTCGACCGTGTCCGTGAGGCCGCCGGCCTGGCCGTCGCCTTCCGGGACGCGGGCGTCGTCGGCTTCGACATCGCGGGCGCCGAGGACGGCTTCCCGCCCGCCGACCACCTGGACGCCTTCGAGCACCTGCGCCGCGAGAACGTCCCCTTCACCATCCACGCCGGTGAGGCCCACGGCCTGCCCAGCATCCATCAGGCCCTCCAGGTCTGCGGCGCCCAGCGCATCGGCCACGGCGTGCGTATCACCGACGACATCGTCGACGGCAAGCTCGGCCGCCTGGCCGGCTGGGTGCGGGACCGCCGTATCGCGCTGGAGATGTGCCCGACGTCCAACCTCCAGACCGGCGCGGCCACCTCCATCGCCGAGCACCCGATCACCGAGCTGAAGGACCTCGGCTTCCGCGTCACCCTCAACACAGACAACCGTCTGGTCTCGGGGACGACGATGACCCGCGAGATGTCGCTGCTGGTCGAGGAGGCGGGCTGGACGGTCGAGGACCTGCGCACGGTCACGGTGAACGCCCTCAAGAGCGCGTTCATCCCGTTCGACGAGCGTCAGGCCCTCATCGAGGACGTCGTCCTGCCGGGCTACGCGGCCGCGCTCTGAAGCAGCCCGCGCACATAGGCGGCCTGTCCGACGTGCTGGAGATCGTCGGACAGGACGCTGACCAGGCGTACGCCGAGCGTGACCGGCGGGTCCCAGCGCTCGTCCACGACGCGCTCCAGGTCCGCCGCTGTCACCCCGCGCAGCGCCTGGAGGGTCTGCGCGTGGACGGCGTCGTAGTACCCGGTGAGGAGGTCGCCGTCGGTGACCCGCACCTTGCCGACCTTCGACGCGCTGTGCCCGTACCCGGTGTCCCGGCGTGGCAGATCCAGCCCGAACCGTTTCTCCCACTCCTGTGAGAGCCACACCTGATCGAGGCCGAAGGCGTCGGCGATGTGGTCGTCCTGGACGCGGGTGAGGTGCCAGACCAGCCAGGTGACCGAGTTGGTCTCGGCGGTCGGCCGGGCGTTCAGGTCGTCGGCGTCCAGGCCTGCGGCGGCGGCGTGGACCTCTTCCTGGATGCGGCCGTAGCCGTCGATGAGGATGTCCTTCACATGCATACGTCCACCATCGCGCACCCGCCGCCCCGGCGCCGCCTCTCGGCAGGACTCCTGCCCGCTCCCGTCACCCGCGTTCCGTCTCCAGCAGGGCCATCAGCGCGCGTGCAGCCGGGCTGGTCGCGCGGGCGGGCGGCAGCAGCGCGACGGTCTCGTACACCACCTCGCCGGTCCCCTTGAGGGGCAGCGCGGTCAGCGCCTCCCGCTTGTGCCGGAAGTGACGCGGTACGACGGCGATGCCGAGGTTCTCGTCCACCAGGTCCAGCAGGCTGTGTACGTCGTTGACCTCCAGCGCGACCGTACGGCGGACCCCGGCCGCCGCGAAGGCCGCGTCGGTGGCGCGGCGTGGGCCCCAGTCGGGGTGGAAGTCGACGAACACCTCGTCGGCGACGTCGGCCGGGGTGAGCGCGGCGGCGGCGCCGGTGAGCCGGTGGTCGGGATGGCACAGGACGTACATCGGCTCGTCGGTGAGTGACGCGGACCGCAGCTGGTCGCTGTCGGCCTGGGTGCGGTAGGCGAAGGCCAGGTCCAGCCGTCCGGCGGCCACCTCCTCGGCGAGGGCGCCCGAGCCGGACTGCCGCAGCCGGATCTCCACGTCCGGGTGGCGCCGCCGGAACGCGGCCAGCAGCCCCGCCACGTGCACCCCGGCGATGCACTGCTCGGTTCCCACGGACAGGGTGCCGCGCACCACGCCCTGCACGGCCGCCACCGCCTCGTGGGCGGCCCGCACCTGTGCCAGGATCCGTTCCGCCTCCGCGAGCAGCGCGCGGCCCGCCTCGGTCAGCGTCACCCGACGGGTGGTACGGACGAACAGGGGCGCCCGCAGTTCGCGCTCCAGCGCGCGGATGGACGCCGACAGTCCCGACTGGGAGACCATCAGGCGTTCGGCGGCACGGGTGAAGTGCTGGTCCTCGGCGACCGCGACGAAGTGCTGGAGGTGGCGCAGTTCCATGATTGAGAAGCGTAGCCGCTGAATACCATCGGATTCTTCTGTTGGACCACTACCCGCAGGCAGGGCGAGAGTGGGTTACGGTCCCGCGAACCGATCTACGGTTGCCGGGCACCGAACTTCCGAGCCAACCCCCTCCTGGAGTCGCGTTGTACACCGCACACCCCGACCGCTACGCGCACATGCCCTACCGGCGCACCGGACGCAGCGGCCTGAAGCTCCCCGCGCTCTCGCTCGGACTGTGGCACAACTTCGGGCCCGACCGTCCCGTGGAGACCCAGCGGGCCATCCTGCGCCGCGCCTTCGACCTCGGCATCACCCACTTCGACCTGGCGAACAACTACGGCCCGCCGCCCGGTGCCGCCGAGTCCGCGCTGGGCGAGTTCCTGAAGGCCGACTTCGCGCCGTACCGCGACGAGCTGGTGATCTCCACCAAGGCCGGCTATCTGATGTGGCCGGGCCCGTACGGCGAGTGGGGCTCGCGCAAGTACGTGCTGTCCTCCCTGGATCAGAGCCTGACGCGGATGGGCCTCGACCACGTCGACATCTTCTACTCGCACCGCCCCGACCCGGAGACTCCCCTGGAGGAGACGATGGGCGCCCTGCACTCCGCGGTCCAGCAGGGCAAGGCGCTGTACGTGGGCGTCTCCAACTACTCGGCCGAGCAGACCCGCGAGGCGGCGCGCATCCTGGGCGAGCTGGGCACCCCGCTGCTCATCCACCAGCCGCGCTACTCGATGCTCGACCGGCGCCCCGAGAGCGGGGGCCTGCTGGACGCGCTGGACGAACTCCAGGTCGGCTCCATCGTCTTCTCCCCGCTGGAGCAGGGCGTGCTCACGGCCCGCTACCTGGACGGCATCCCGGAGGACTCGCGGGCCGCGAGCGACAGCCCCTTCCTGAACTCCGAGGCGCTGACCGGCGAGCTGGTGGGCAAGCTGCGTGCCCTCGACGACATCGCCAAGTCCCGCGGCCAGTCGCTGGCCCAGCTCGCGCTGGCCTGGGTGCTGCGCGGCGGCCGGGTCACCTCCGCCCTCGTCGGCGCGAGCAGCGCCCGGCAGATCGAGGACAGCGTCGGTGCCCTGGACAACCTGGACTTCGAGGCGGGCGAGCTGGCCCGCATCGACGCGGTGATCAACGGCTGAGCCGTTCCGTCAGGCGGACGGTGACGACGTCACCCTCCTTCTTGCCGATGGCCTTGTGCACCTCGGCCTTGACGGGGAGTTTGTGGGTCCCGTCCCCGAGGGCCATGAACGAACTCCGGAACGGATGTCCGTCGACGGTTCCGCTGATCTTGACCAGTCCGCGGGTGCCGAAGAAATCGGCGGACTCCGGCCAGATCACATAGGTCCAGCCGCCGTTCTCGGGGCTCTTGCGCAGGACGGCGTCGAATTCCGCTTCCATGTGTTCCCCGTGTTCCACTTGTCCGTCGGCAGTCATGACGTCCTC
Source organism: Streptomyces sp. ID05-39B (assembly GCF_033794725.1). Classification (NCBI taxonomy): domain Bacteria; kingdom Bacillati; phylum Actinomycetota; class Actinomycetes; order Kitasatosporales; family Streptomycetaceae; genus Streptomyces; species Streptomyces sp. ID05-39B. The sequence goes on from NZ_JARGEF010000324.1 coordinate 3,986, forward strand.
CACTCGCGGCGGTCTTCCGGCCTTCATTTCCGGCCCTCTTTCGGCCCTCTTTCGGCCTTCTTCGGGCCTTCTTGGGGGCAGACCGCCGCGAGTGAGTGAATTCATCGGTCAGGCTCCGGCGGGCACCCGGTCGAGGAATCAGGGGACCGGGACATTGCGGTTCCCGGCGTCCAGTGTGATCACGTCGGCCCCGGTCACCGGCGCCGGCCCCCTCCTCCCCCAGGCGGCGCGGTCGGTCGGCGCGGACAGGGAAATCAGCCTCCAGGAGGTAGTCGATCCTGGTCAGGCCCCGGATTCGGGTATCTCCGATCCGTTGTGACCACCTTGCCCGCACCCGCCTTGAGGCTCGATCACCTCCCGGGTATTGACGGGCCCACGTCCCGCCCGCCGCATTTCGGCCATGAACGCCGTGGAATATGCCAAGAGACTGGCCAAAAAAGCATGGTGACAGTGTTTCAGTAGTCAACATACTCAAACGGCAGGGGCAGTTCATCCCGCAGGAGCCGCACGGAAAGCGAGGCCCGCACCGGCAGCGAGCGACGGGGGAGAAGGACGTGCACGACGAATTCCTGTGTCATGTCACCGCGTACGGAGTGTGCGACGGCCGCCGTATCGGCGTACCGCTCGGCACCTACCGGGCCCCGACGCTGGCGCTCGCGCTGTGGTGGCTGCGCGACCGTGCCTCCTGGATCGCCGAGCGGCTCGACCCGCAGCCTCGGAGCACGCGCATCCCGCCGCACGCCCTGGTCCCGGTCGCCGACACCGCGCCGGACGTCCCCCGCCTGCTGCGGGCCTGGTGCGCCGACATCGACCGGCAGGAACTGGTCGCCGACGAACTGGCTGTCGGGCGACTGGTACGGATCGCCGTGAGTGACGAGACCACCGAATACGAACTCCTCGCCGAGTCCGTCGACGCCCTGCGCATGCAGCGGACCGTCCCGCCGCTGGTGATGCCGGTCGGCTGACCGGACCACCCGCGCGGCCGGATCTCCCACCCGGCACACAAGGGTGCGAATCGGTAGAATTCCCGCATGGCGGAGTCGCCGATCAATCCCACCGCGCCCGAACTCGTGCTGGAGACCGAGACGGGCGTCACGGTGATGATCCCGGGCCACGACTACCGCGTCGGCCGCGACCCGCTCAGCGACATCGTCCTCGACGACGCCCGGGTCTCCTGGCACCACGCGGTGCTGCGCCCCGACGGCGACCACTGGACCCTCGCGGACGAGCACAGCACCAACGGCACCTACGCCGACGGGCGCCGCGTCCACGAATGGGGTATCGGACCCGGCAGCGTCATCCGCTTCGGCAGCCCGGACGACGGCCCGTGCGCCGTCCTGACCGGACGCCCGCGGCCGGCGCCGCAGCGCCCCTCCGCGGTGGCCAACCCCGCGGTGACCGGAACGTTCCGGCGCCCCACCACCGTCCGCCCCCTGCCCACCCGCACCGTCCGCATCGGCCGTGCCCCCGACAACGACCTGGTCCTCGACGACCTCGTCGTCTCCCGCCGGCACGCCGAACTGCGCGCCCTGCCCGATGGCACCTACGAGATCGCCGACCTCGGCAGCCACAACGGCACCTACCTCAACGGCCTGCCCGTCACCGCCGCCCCCCTCGCCCCCGGGGACATCGTCGGCATCGGCCACTCGGCGTTCTGCCTGGTCGGCGACGCACTCCAGGAGTACGTCGACACCGGCGAGGTATCCCTCGACGTGCAGGACCTCACCGTCGCCGTCGACCGCGGCCGCAAGGTTCTTCTCGATCACGTGTCGTTCCCGGTGGGGGAGAAGTGCCTGCTCGCGGTCGTCGGACCCAGCGGCGCAGGCAAGTCCACCCTCCTCGGCGCCCTCACCGGACAGCGCCCCGCCGACCACGGCACCGTCGTCTACGACGGCCGCGACCTCTACCGCGACTACGCCGAACTGCGCCAGCGCGTCGGCCTGGTTCCGCAGGACGACATCCTGCACGCCCAGCTCACCGTCCGCGCCGCCCTCACCTACGCCGCCGAACTGCGCTTCCCCCAGGACACCGCCAAGGCCGAACGCCGCGCGCGCGTCGAGGAGGTCATCCGGGAACTGGGCCTCGAAGAGCGCGCCGACCAGCATGTGCACAGTCTCTCCGGCGGCCAGCGCAAACGCGTCAGCGTCGCCCTGGAACTGCTGACCAAACCGTCCCTGCTCTTCCTCGACGAGCCGACCTCCGGACTCGACCCCGGCATGGACCGCTCGGTGATGCACATGCTGCGCGGCCTCGCCGACGACGGCCGCACGGTCGTCGTCGTCACCCACAGCGTCCTCAGCCTCGACGTCTGCGACCGCCTCCTCGTCCTCGCGCCCGGCGGCCGGATCGCCTACTACGGCCCGCCCGACGACGCCCTCGCCTTCTTCGGATTCGCGGACTGGCCCGAGGCCTTCGAGGCCTTCGAACGGGACCGGGACCGCGACTGGGCCGGGGAGTACGCGGCCTCGGCCCCGCACCGCCGGTACGTCGTCGACTCCAGCGCCCAGCCCTTGCTGCCCCGCTCCGGCCCGGTCGTCGTACCGGCACCGCCCCGGCCGCGCAGCCGCAGCGCCCAGCTCGGCACGCTGGTGCGCCGCTACACGGCCGCGCTGAGCGCCGACCGCACCTTCCTGGCCATCATGATCGCTCTGCCGTTCGTGATGGGAGCCATGGCCCGTGCCCTCGCCGGCAGTCAGCTCACCCGGGACACCGCGATGAACGCGCTGCTGATCCTGTGCGTCGGCGGCGTCCTCACCGGTGCCGCCAACGCCGTACGTGAACTCGTCAAGGAACGCGTGATCTACCAGCGCGAACGCGCCGTCGGCCTGTCCAGATCGGCGTACCTGATGTCGAAGGTCGTCGTCCTGGGGGCGGTGACCGTCGTGCAGGCGGTCGTGCTGACGCTCGTCGCGCTGCTCGGCGTCGACCTCAACGCACCGGGCGGCGAGGGCGTGCTGATGCCGCCGCTCGTCGAGATCACCGTGGCCGTCGCCCTGCTCGCCTTCACCGCGATGATGCTCGGCCTGGTGGTGTCCGCGCTGGTGCGCAAGGAGGAGGTGACGATGCCGCTGCTGGTGCTCCTCGCCATCGTCCAGGTCGTCTTCTGCGGCGCCCTGCTGTCGCTGGACGGCGTGCCGGGCCTGGAGCAGCTCGCCTGGCTCATCCCCTCCCGCTGGGCGTTCGGCGCGATGGCCGGCACTCTCGACCTCGCCCGGATCGTGCCCGGCGATCTCACCGGCGACCCGCTGTTCGCGCACTCGGCGGGCGTGTGGCTGCTCGACGTGGGCATGCTGGTCGTCCTGTCGGCCCTCTTCGGATACCTCGTCGCCCGGCTGCTGCGCCGCCACGAGCCCGCCGTGATGCGGAGGTAGACGCGCGATGACGACCCCCGGCTTCCGGCCCACGCATGTCGTCCCCCAGCAGGGCATGCCCGCCTGGGAGGCCCCCGACC
>NZ_JARGEF010000325.1:0-7361 GCF_033794725.1 Streptomyces sp. ID05-39B
GGCTGCGCCCGCGGGCCCGCCCCGGAACCTGCGGACCCGCGGGCGCAGCCCCGTTCCAGGCATACGGTTTGCCGGGCACGGCCTCGGGCAATGTAGGCTGTCGACTCGTCCTGGGTGCGTAGCTCAGGGGTAGAGCGCCTGCCTTACAAGCAGGATGTCGGCGGTTCGAAACCGTCCGCGCCCACCGAGGATGACGCCCTGTCCAGCAGGGCGTCCGCGGCCCTCCGGAGTTGTCTCCGGGGGGCCGCTGCCATGTCCGGGGTCCAGTGCGACCTGGTGGGGGCGAAGGTGACGGTCACGGTCCCCGGCGAACTGGGCATCCACCTGCGTGCGTTCGCGCGGCTACGGAGATCGCCGTGTACGGGGCAAAGGCACGAGCCCCGATCCTGCGGGCCGTCGAGGGTCTGCACTGAGCGCGGACACGACGAAGGGTCCTCTCCAACTAGGCTTCCTCGCCGGCCGACGGCGTCTCGGGGGCGTGCTTGAGGCGCATGCGGGCCTCCACGCGGTCGGTGGCGCCGGTCTCCGCCCAGAAGCGGTGACCGGACACGAACACGGCCAGTTCGTGTTCGCGTCGGCGGAGCTTCTCCACCTCGGCCTGCTCGTCGGCCGTCCAGCCGGGGGAGGCGGGGCGCTCCACCTTGCGCCAGCCGCCGTCGTCACTGAAGCCGTCCAGCGGCTCGACCGACCAGGGCAGCCGCTTCAGCAGGGCCGACAGCTCGGCCCGGACCTGATGCAGCTCCTCCTGACCGGCGCGCAGGTCGCTGGGAAAGTCATAGGTCTTAGCCACGGCGGCAATGGTACGCGTGTTCGATTTTGAGTCGCGAGCCCCTTTGGGGTGTTCTGGTGAACGTGGGTTCGATTCATTCGTTCACGGGGGCGGCGTCGGCCCGGACCTGCCGCAGGATCTCGATGCCGAGCCGGTCAGTGGCGTCCGGGTCCGCGTTGAGGCGATGGACCAGCACCCAACTCCCGTCGTCCGTCGCCCCGGTGAACAGCGAGGCGTGCCGGGTGGCCCCGTTGTGCCAGCGCAGCGGACCGGTCTCCTGCCAGGACGGCGCGGGGTCGCCGAGCCGGCGCTCGGCCAGCAGCCGTACGGCCAGGTCGGCCGCCGCCCGGGGCGTGGCCCACAGACCGCCCGCCGGCAGGATCGCGCCGGTCATCGTCCAGGGCGCGCGCGGCCCGCCGAACCGCCCCGGTGCGAGCAGTCGCCGCTGCTCGTCGGGACGTACCACGACCTCGGTGACATCCAGTGGGCGCAGCACGTACTCGCCCACCAGCTCCTCGTACGACGCCCCGGACGCGGCGGCGCTCAGGGCCGCGCCGAGGACCGCGTACCCGAGGTTGGAGTACTCCTCCTCCTCACCGGGCGGGCGGGTGACGAGCGAGTGCAGGTGGGGCAGGAGTGCCCGCAGGGCCGAGGCGTCGAACGCGGCGTACGGGTCACGGCGGGGGAGAGCGCCGGGTGGCAGCCGGGGGAGGCCGGAGGTGTGGCGGGCCAGGTGGAGGAGGGTGACCCCGGTCGTGGGGGCCGTGGGCAGCCACCGTTCGACAGGATCGTCGAGCGCGAGGACCCCGGCGGCGGCCATCCGGACCAGCGCGGTACCGGTGACGACCTTGGTGAGCGAACCGATCTCGACGTACCGGTCCAGGGCGTGACCGTCGGTGAGCGTGGGCGCGGCTTTGGGCGTGAGGACGCAGGTCGGGACGCGAAGGCGCAAGAGGGGGCTCGCTTCGTGGCGGAGGGCGGCACGGCGTATGCGTGGGTGCCGCCGGGCAGGCGGTGGCGGTTGCGGGACACCCACCGGTGGACCACGTGGGCACCGGTAAGGATGTCAGGCGGCCGCACGACGGCCGCGAGCGCGCGGTACGCGCCGGACGGCGAGGTGCCGGTCCAGCGGGCCGGCCCCGCCCGCGAGATGATCCAGAAGAGCCCCGCCTCGGCCCCGCCGTACTTCCGGGTCAAAGGGATGAGGGGGGCTGGGGGGCGTCCTTGCGACGGGTCATCATCTCCTCGATCGGTCGATCGGTCGATCGGTGGATCGGTCGCTCGTCGTGCGGTCGACCCGCATTGTCCGTGAGGGCCATCGACGGTGTGCTCTCTTTCGGCCACCCCGGCCGGGCCCGCGCACGTACTGCCGGCGAGCGGCGAACGGCGATGTCAGAGCCGGAGCCTAGGGTGACGTGTATGGAGGAACGGGATGCGGAGCAAGTGCGGTTGGTGCCCTGGGCGGAGGATGACTTCTGGCTGCTGGAGCGGAACAACAGCCCCGAGATGATCGACCACCTGGGCGGGCCGGAGACGCCGGCGAAGCTCGCGGACCGTCACCGGCGGTACCTGGAGCTGGACGCCGGGCAGGTGTACCGGGTCGTGCTGGCCGAGGGCGGGGAGACCGTCGGGTCGATCGGCTACTGGGAGCGGTCCTGGCAGGGCGAACCCGTCTGGGAGACGGGGTGGGGGGTGCTGCCCGAGTTCCAGGGCAGAGGGCTGGCCGCGCGGGCGGCCCGCGCGGTCACCGACGCCGTCGGGAAGGCCGTGCGGGAGACCGGCGGCCACCGGACCCTGCACGCCTTCCCGAGCGTGGATCACCCCGCGTCAAACGGGGTGTGCCGCAGAGCGGGGTTCACCCTGCTCGGCCCGTTCGACTTCGAGTACCCGAAGGGGCACTGGATCACGTCGAACGACTGGTACGTCGATCTGGCTCAGTAGCCCGCTTCCCGCAACTCCCGCACCAGGCGCGTCGCCACCGGGACCGGCACCCCGTGCCGGTCGGCCGCGCGGAGCAACGCCCCGCCGATCGCGTCCAGTTCGAGCGGGCGGCCGGCCTCGGCGTCGCGCTGCATGGACGACCTGGTGGCCGGCGGAAAGGCGTCGTAGCGGGCCAGTGCCGCCGCCGGGTCGGCGGGGACGCCACAGGCGCGGCTCACCGCGGCCGTCTCCGCGACCAGGGCGGTCAGATCCTCGCGGTGGCGCGACCTCACCTCGCCCAGGGGCAGCGCGTGCCGGGTGGTGAGGAGGGCGAGGGGCGCGAGGAACGCCATCTTCGCCCACAGCGCGGCCGTCTCGTCCGGCAGGACCCGGGTCGTCGGGCCGGCCTCCGTCAGCGCCCGCGCGAGGGCGTCGAGGCGGGGACGGGAGACCTGGTCGCCGGTGAGATCGATCTCCGCGAACGGGCTCGCGTGCTCGATCACGCCCGCGGCGACCCGCGTCGACTCCACCCGGATGACCGCCGGGGCGACGGCCTCCTGGCCGTACCGGGCGCGCAGGGCCGCCGGGTGCTCGATGCCGTTGAGGAAGGGCACGAGGAGGGCGTCGCCGAGAGCGGCGGAGGGGACGCGCGTCAGGGCCGCGTCGAGGGCGGTGTGCTTCACGGTGATCAGCACGGCGTCGACGGGGACCCGGAGTTCGGTGTCGGCCGCCACGGGGGCGGCGAAGTCGCCGAACCGCGCGCTGCGTACGCGTACGCCCTGGGTGCGCAGGTGGGTGGCGGTGTCCTCGCCGGACAGGCAGATCACCTGATGGCCCGCGCGGGACAGGAGTCCGGCGAGGAGACCGCCGACGCCGCCGGGGCCGAGGATCGCCAGAGTGAGCTTGTTCGCCATGGTGTCGCTGTTCCTCTCGTCGGTCGGCCCCGGGTGTGGTGGCCGCCTCGGAAGTGATCATGGCAGGGGTCGGGGGATGAGGAAAGGGGCGACGGATCGGGGTCCATGGGGTGAGACTGGAGGCATGTGCCGGAGTATCAAGACCCTTCGTCCCCCTGTGCTGGCCGAGGAGGCCACCGAGGACGAGATGCGGGCTGCCGCCCTCCAGTACGTGCGGAAGGTGTCCGGATTCCGGGTGCCGGCCGCCCATAACCGGGAGGTCTTCGAGCGGGCGGTGGACGCGGTGGCGGAGGCCACGGCGGCGCTGCTGGCCGAACTGGAGGTACGGGGCGCGGGCGGGCGAAGGTGACCTCGCGGCGCCGGGCGGGGCGCCTTGGCCGGTCCGGCGTTTGAGGACGAGGCCGCTCATGGGCCGACCGGGGGTCCGGGGCGGAGCCCTCACCGGGTCACACGGGCCGGCGGCGGCCTCCGGCGTCTGCGGAACCCCCAGGCTTCACGTGCTCGGGTGGCGGGCTCCGGTGTCCGAGGAACCCCCGGGGTTCACGTGCTGGGGTGGCGCGCTCCCGCGTCTCAGGGGTCCCCGGGGTTCTGGTTCACGTGCTGGGGTGGCGGGCTCCGGCTTCTGCGGGATTCCTGGGGTTCACGTGCTCCGGCAGCGGCTCCGGCGTCCGAGGAACCCCCGGCGGGTCACGCGGGTCGGCGGCGCACCAGGTACGCCGCTCCGGCACCTGCTGCGAAGAGGGCCAGGAAGGAGACCCCGGTCGCCAGCCACGTCGCGCCGAGCCACGTCGCGCCGTAGTAGCCGAGGGCGACGCTGTACGCGGCCCAGGAGAGGCCGGCGAGGGCCGACCAGGGGAGGAAGTCGCGGACACGCCGTTGTGCGGCGCCGGCGATGAGGGAGACGACCGACCGGCCGGCCGGGGCGAACCGGGCCAGGACGACGAGCGCGCCGCCGCCCTCCGCGAGGGCCCCGCCGAGACGTTCCTGCGCGGTGGTCAGCCGCCGGGAACGGGAGATCGCACGGTCCAGCCGCGCCCCGCCGCGCCGGGCGAGCCGGTAGGCCGCCAGGTCGCCGAGGACGGAGGCCGTCGCCGCGGAGAGGATCAGGGCGAGGATGTCGGGCACCTCGTGCGGCAGCCGCCCGGTCGCCGCCCCCGATCCGGCGGCCGCGGCCGTCGCCGCCGTGATGACGAGGACGCCGCTGGGCAGCACCGGGAGGAACACGTCCAGGAGGACCGACAGGGCCACCAACGCGTAGATCCATGGGGCGCCGATCAACGCCCCCACACTTTCGAACACCGCGAAATCTCCCCGTCGTCTCCCCCGTGCGGCCGAACCGTGCCGCTGTGTCGCGGGGGAGCGGCAGGTGCGGCCATGACAGCCATACAGCGTACGCCCGGGGTGTGACAGGAGGTTCACGGGGGGCTCGTGTGTTCAACGCGGCGTGTTCACACGAGGACGCGCCGTTCACGCGCGAGGTGCCCTCCCCGCGGTCGTGGGAAGGGCACCGGGGGCGCGTGGGATCAGGCCGCGACGGGGGACTGCTCCGCGGCCGGCTTGCGCTCCGACGTCGCACGCCGGGCGGACAGGCGGGCCAACAGCCGGTCCGCGCCGAGTGCGCCGGAGCCGGTGAAGATCAGCAGCAGGAAGGCCCAGGAGAACATCGCCGAGGCCTCGCCGCCGTTCTCGATCGGCCACAGGGCCATCGACTGGTGGACGTCGAAGTACGCGTAGGCCATGGAGCCGGAGGCGAGGAAGGCGGCGGCGCGGGTGCCGAGGCCGAGCATCACCAGGCTGCCGCAGACGAGCTGGATCACGGCGGCGTACCAGCCGGGCCAGGTGCCGGCGTGGACGGTGCCGCCGTCGCTGCCTGCCGCTCCGCCGAGGACGCCGAAGAGCGAGGCGGCGCCGTGGCAGGCGAAGAGCAGTCCGACGACGATGCGGAAGAGGCCGATCGCGTAGGGCTGTGCGCTGTCGAGACGAGCGGACATGTGGGGGGTGCTCCTTCGGTGTCGGTCGTGCGGCCTGCCCTGGGGTGAGCGGGCCGCATGGGGGCGGCGGTACCGAACGAGCGACCAACGTTAGGCGCAGCCAATCAATACTTTCAAGTTCAACATTTGGCCATGGCCGGGATGCCGTCCGGGCTCCCGTTTCGGGCTCCGTCGCACGTAGGACGGCTCTGTCCACCGCGTCCGCGTCCGAAAGTGTGACCGAATCCGCCCCTGGGCGGGCCCCCGCGGCCGTCGCCCGATGCACGCCCTCCGTGGGCACGCCGAAGGCGAACCACCTTGTGGGTCACTCTTCTTGACGGTTGATCAGGCACAGGGCCGTCGTGATGCGTCGCCCCGGGCAGCCCTCAAGGCCCGCTGTCACGAGGTCAGTTCCGACTCCGCCACGAGGGTGAGTCCGGTGTCCGCGCGGGCTTGTTCCAGCCGCAGCCGGGCCGAACGTCCCCGCAGGGTCAGCGTCATGAGCTGGTTGCCGAACCAGGGTCCGCCCGTCTTGCGCCAGCCCACCGGTGGCCGCGGCAAGCGCCCGTGCCGCCGGAAGCCGCGCCCCAGAGCGCGGGCGAGGGCGCTCCACCCGAAGCGGAAGCCCGCGCTTATCGACAGGGGGATGGAGTTGTGGACCGGCGAACAGGTGAGCTGCAGCACCCGCGCGTCGGGAGAGTCGCCCGGCCACCGCGCCTCGGCCACGTAGGCGTGGTGCACGTCCCCCGACAGCACGAGCACGCTCGCCGGCGCCTGCGGTCCCGTCCCCACCTCGGCGAGCAGCCGGGTCAGCGCCGCGAAGGAGTCGGGGAACGCCGCCCAGTGCTCCAGGTCCGCCGCCCGCCGCACCTTCTCCCCGAACCGCGCCCAGCGCGGCCCGCGTTCACCCCGGCACAGTGCCGCGTTCCACCCCTCCGCGTCGTGCACCAGGTGCGGCAGCAGCCAGGGCAGGGAGGTGCCGATGAGGAGATGGTCGTACGACCCCGGCGCGTCCAGTGCCTGTTCGCGCAGCCAGTGCGCCTCCCCGGCGTTGAGCATCGCGCGTCCGTCCTCGGCGAGGACCCGCGCGGCCCGGGTGTCGACCATCAGCACCCGGACCCGCCCGAAGTCGCGCCGGTAGCTCCAGCGCACGCTCGCCGGTTCGGTGTCGGCGCGGCAGGCGAAGTCCCGCACGAGGTCCGTGCCGTCCGGAGTGTCCCGGACGGCCGCGTAGAGCGGGTCGGCGGCCAGGGCGGCGGGGGAGAGGTTCCCGAGGTGCTGGTACACCCAGTACGACATCAGGCCGCTCAGCACCCGCTCGCGCCACCAGTCGGTGACCCGCATGTCGGCCACCCAGGAGGCGGAGGTGTTCCAGTCGTCTATGACGTCGTGGTCGTCGAAGATCATGCAACTGGGCACGGTGGACAGCAGCCAGCGGACCTGGGGGTCGAGCCAGGACTCGTCGTAGAGCCAGGTGTACTCCTCGTAGTCGGCGACCTCGCTGCCCGGCGGTTCGGTCAGGTCGCGGCGGCCGGCGATGCGCCGCCTGGTCGCGTCCGAGGTCTCGTCGGCGTACACCTGGTCGCCGAGCAGCAGCAGGACGTCGGGCCGCTCGCCGTCCGGATCGGCGGCGACCCGCGCGGCCAGGCTGTCCAGGGCGTCGGGGCCCACCGGGTCGTGCTCGCCGGCCGGTGGCGCCGCCCACCGGCAGGACCCGAAGGCCACCCGTACGTCGTCGCCGCCGGCCGGGGTGCGGATGGCGGCGACGACGTACGGGTGGCCTTCGGG
>NZ_JARGEF010000326.1:0-7299 GCF_033794725.1 Streptomyces sp. ID05-39B
CGTACGCGGCGCGCACAACCGCGTACGAAACGCGCGCCACACCGCGGCAACGCCGCCTGCGACGCCGCGTACAACGCCTAAGAGGGCTCCAAGAAGGGACCGACGTGACACGCAAGACGGTGCGTATCGCCATGAACGGCGTGACGGGGCGCATGGGTTACCGCCAGCATCTGGTCCGCTCCATCCTGGCCCTGCGTGAACAGGGCGGCCTCGACCTCGGCGACGGAACCGTGCTGTGGCCGGAGCCGATCCTGGTCGGCCGCCGGGAACACGTACTGAACGCGCTTGCCGAAAAGCACGGCCTGGAGCACGTCTCGACGGACCTGGACGAGGTCCTCGCCGACCCCACCGTCGACATCTATTTCGACGCCCAGGTCACCTCCGCCCGCGAGGAGGCCATCAGGAAGGCGATCGCGGCCGGCAAGCACATCTACACCGAGAAGCCGACCGCCACCGGACTCGACGGCGCCCTGGAGCTGGCCCGGCTCGCCGACGCGAAGGGCATCAAGCACGGCGTCGTCCAGGACAAGCTGTTCCTGCCGGGCCTGCTGAAGCTGAAGCGCCTCATCGACGGCGGCTTCTTCGGCCGCATCCTCTCCGTCCGCGGCGAGTTCGGCTACTGGGTCTTCGAGGGTGACTGGCAGGACGCCCAGCGCCCGTCGTGGAACTACCGCGCCGAGGACGGCGGCGGCATCGTCGTCGACATGTTCCCGCACTGGGAGTACGTCCTGCACGAGCTGTTCGGCCGCGTGAAGACCGTCCAGGCCATCGCCACCACCCACGTCCCGCAGCGCTGGGACGAGAACGGCAAGCCCTACGACGCGACCGCCGACGACTCCGCCTACGGCATCTTCGAGCTCGACGGCGGCGCCATCGCCCAGATCAACTCCTCCTGGACGGTCCGCGTCAACCGCGACGAACTGGTGGAGTTCCAGGTCGACGGCACCGAGGGCTCGGCCGTCGCCGGCCTGCGCAACTGCCGCGTCCAGCACCGCTCCGCCACCCCCAAGCCGGTCTGGAACCCGGACATCCCCGCCACCGAGGTCTTCCGCGACCAGTGGCAGGAGGTCCCCGACAACGGCGACTTCGACAACGGTTTCAAGGCCCAGTGGGAACTGTTCCTGCGGCACGTCTACGCCGACGCCCCCTACCACTGGAACCTGCTGGCCGGCGCCCGCGGCGTCCAGCTCGCCGAGCTGGGCCTGAAGTCCTCCGCGCAGGGCCGCCGCCTCGACGTCCCGGAGATCGCGCTGTGACCATCCAACTCCCGGACTCCAGCGGGGCCTTGCGGACCTACGACCCCCGCACGGAACCCCTCACAGCCGGCACCGGAACCGCTTTCACCTCCCGTACGGTCTTCTCCGCGGCGCACGTCGTCGCGGACCCGTACGCCGACGTGTCGCCCGACTCACCGGCCGCCGTCGACTGGGACGCCACCCTCGCCTTCCGCCGCCACCTGTGGTCCCACGGGCTCGGCGTCGCCGAGGCGATGGACACCGCCCAGCGCGGCATGGGCCTGGACTGGGCGGGTGCGGCCGAGCTGATCCGCCGCTCGGCGGCCGAGGCCGAGGCGGTGGGCGGCCTGATCGCCTGCGGTGTCGGCACCGACCAGCTCACCGGCCCGGCGTCCCTCGCCGAGGTCCGGGCGGCCTACGAGGAGCAGCTCGCCCTCGTCGAGGCCTCCGGCGCCCAGGCCATCCTGATGGCGTCCCGCGCACTGGCCGCGGCCGCCACGGGCCCCGAGGACTACCTCGGCATCTACGGCCACCTCCTGCGCCAGTCCGCCGAGCCGGTGATCCTGCACTGGCTGGGCCCGATGTTCGACCCGGCGCTGGAGGGCTACTGGGGCTCGTCCGACCTGGACGCGGCGACCGAGGTGTTCCTCCAGGTCATCGCCGCCCACCCGGACAAGATCGACGGCATCAAGGTCTCCCTCCTGGACGCCAAGCGGGAAGTGGACCTGCGCCGCCGCCTGCCGGACGGCGTGCGCTGCTACACCGGCGACGACTTCAACTACCCCGAGCTGATCGCGGGCGACGAGCAGGGCTTCAGTCACGCCCTGCTCGGCATCTTCGACCCGCTGGGTCCGCTGGCGGCGCAGGCGGTCCGCGTCCTGGACACGGGCGACGTAACCGGTTTCCGGCAGTTGCTGGACCCCACGGTCGACCTCTCCCGCCACCTGTTCCAGACCCCCACCCGCTTCTACAAGACAGGCGTGGTCTTCCTGGCCTGGCTGGCCGGCCACCAGTCCCACTTCACGATGGTCGGCGGCCTCCAGTCGGCCCGCTCCCTCCCGCACCTGGCCCGCGCCTACGAACTCGCCGACGGCCTCGGCCTGTTCCCGGACCCGAAGCTGGCCGAGGAACGGATGAAGAACCTGCTCGCCCTGTACGGAGTGAACCAGTGACCGGTCTCGAGCGTTTCAGCATCAACCAGATGACGGTCAAGCAGCTGTCGATGCCCGAACTGGTGGCGGCCTGCCGCGACCTGGGCGTCGGCAACGTCGGCCTCTGGCGCGACCCGGTCCGGACGTACGGCGTCGAGGAGACGGCGAAGCTGGTCCGCGACGCGGGCCTGACGGTGACGACGTTGTGCCGCGGCGGCTTCTTCACCGCCATCGACCCGGACGAACGGGCGGCCGCCCTGGCCGACAACCGCCGGGCGATCGACGAGGCGGCCACCCTGGGCACCGACGTCCTGGTCCTCGTCTCCGGCGGCCTCCCGGCGGGCTCGAAGGACCTGCACGGAGCCCGCGAACGCATCGCGGACGCGCTCACGGAACTCGGCCCCTACGCCGAGGACCACGGTGTGAAGCTGGCCATCGAACCCCTGCACCCCATGTACGCCTCGGACCGCTGCGTGGTCTCGACCCTCACCCAGGCCCTGGACCTCGCGGAACGCTTCCCGGCCCACCAGGTCGGCGTCACGGTCGACACGTACCACATCTGGTGGGACGACCAGGCCCCCGCCCAGATCGCCCGAGCGGGCGCGTCCGGCCGTATCCACACCTTCCAACTGGCCGACTGGACCACCCCGTTGCCCGAGGGCGTCCTGAACGGCCGAGGCCAGATCGGCGACGGCGCGATCGACATGCGCGAGTGGCAGACCTACGTCGAGAAGGCCGGCTACACGGGCCCGATCGAGGTAGAGCTCTTCAACGACGCCCTGTGGGCCCGGGACGGCAGGGAAGTACTCGCCGAGACGGCGCAACGCTTCGTGACCCACACGGCCGCCTGACGGAACCGTGGCCCGCCCGCCTCCACCACCCACGGGCGGGCCACGGCCGGAGGATCGGGCGCGACACCCGAACGAAACGGCTACGCGCTGCGTTCCTGCACTTCAAGGGCCTCAGCCCCTGATACGACCGTCCCGCAGCGCCCCGACGAACGCGGCCCACCCGTCCGCCGAGAACACGAGCACCGGACCGCTGACGGCCTTGCTGTCGCGGACGGGCACGCGGGCATGGCCACGCGCTATTTCGAGGCACTCGCCTTGACCGCCGCCGCTGTAGCTGGACTTGTACCACCCGGTGAAGGTGGACAAGTCGGAGACGGTGTGCTCACTGCTGACCATGTGCGTGTTACTCCGCTGCGGCTCTCATGAGGGCCAGTGACTCGTGTTGCGACAACGCGTCGCCCAGCGCTAGAGCGTAGGCGGTCTGACTGGCAGTGACCAGCGCTGGATCGTCCATCAAGTGGCCGGTGAAAAGGCCCTCGACGTAGGCCACCGGGGCTGAGTCCTCGAGGCCCATGAGCGTAAGCAGGCTCTCCATGAGCGCGTGCGCCCCGACCCCGAACGCCAGGACGTGCAGTCGCACCCGCCCCGCCTCAACCACGTCCGCGATCTTGTGCAGTTGTTCGGCCATGACCTGAGCGCCGCCGACGCGCCGCCGCAGCACAGACTCGTCGAGCAGCGTCCAAACGACCGGCTTCAACGGCCCGTCGAGGATTCGGGCACGCTTTGTTCGAATGACAACGGCCTCGCCGCCCTCCGCAGGATGAGCGGACCGGGCTGAGGCTTCTCCGGCGACCGCCACCTACGTGACGTATACCTGGCGTATACTCGCTGTGTGGCTGACGTGATGATCCGTGTACCCGCCGAAGTTCGTGACCAGCTCGCCGCCGTGGCTGAGGCGCGGGGCACCAGTCTCCGCGCCCTCATGCAGGGGATAGCGGCGGAGATGCTTACTCCGGAACAGATCAAGGAGCGAGCGGACCGCACCCGCACGCTGCTCGCCGAGCGCTTCGGGCACTACGTGTCGGACGAGGAGTCCGCCGAGATGCGCCGCAAGATGCGGGAGGCCTCCGCCGCTCACCGGGTGGGCCCGGCCGAGTCGGAGCCGTCCCGGTGAGCCAGACCGAGCACTACGTCCTCGATACCCCCACCCTCCTCGCGCTGGGAGGCGACAAGCAGGTCTCCGGCCTCATCCATGCCGCGGCCGCCAGCGACGACATGCGGCTGTGGGTGCCCGTCCTGTGCCTTCTGGAGGCCGAGCGCCGACGCGCTGGGATCGTCGACCACGTGGGCGTGCTGGTGGACGTGCTGCATGTCGTCGAAGACGACTTCGCCATGGCGGTGACAATCGCCGAACTGGGGAGCGCGGGCATCGACTTCGGCGTCGCGGCCGCCATACATGCCGTGAGACCCAACCAGGTGCTTCCCATGGGCGGCCTGATCGCCACGGTGGCACCGGACCCCTACGCAGGACTGGGCGTCGGGATCATGGACCTGAACCGCTGAGAAGTGTGACCGGTTTCCCGCGACGCGCCAGATTCCTGCCCCATCGCTGCCCCGGCTCTTCGACGTAGCGATGGGTCAGCCGGCACAGGGGCAGCAGCAAGGCGTAGAAGGCGACTTCGAGAACGAGACTGTCGTGCGGTCGGCGGCCGATGGTGGCGTCGCTGACGGCCAGCAGAACCGGGTGCACCATGTAGACCGAGTAGCTGATCGTTCCCAGCCCGACCAGCAGGCGCGGCACCCGCCGCCGACGGAACGCCAGCCCGGCACCGAAGGTGCCTACCGCCATCAGGAACGCCACGATCCAGCCGCGCCGGGTGAAATGCGACCCGTCTCCGTACGCGTACGCACTGCCCACCGCGCAGACGACCACGACGGCGGCCGTGGCCGCGGCGTACCGCCAGGGGATCTGGCCCTGCTCGGCCCGGTACACGACCGTGCCGAGGAACATGACGGCCAGGATCACCAGGCCCTCCCACATGGGAACCGTGCTGTTGAAAGAAACCAGGACGAGCGCCAGCCCCCCGCCCAGCAGACCTCCGAACACCCGAAGCGCGGGTAGCCCGGTGCTCGCACAGCAGATCGCGACGACCATCACGGTCGCGGCGATGGCTACCAGCCGGCCGGTGCCGAGCACGCCGGAGAGGGCGGAGACGGGCAACGCGCTCGCGGCCGTGACGCTCACGGCGGCGACGACGGCCAGAACGGCGGCGACCAGCGACGACCGCCGGTGCAGGCGAAGCGTGAACAGCGCGACGACCAGCAGGTAGAACGCCATCTCGTAGGAGAGCGTCCACAGGACGAGAAGGAGATTGGGCGTACCCGACAGCTCCTGGAGCAGGGTGACATGGGCGACGGCCACGGTGACGACGTTCTGGCCGCCGAAGTCACGCATCTGCGCGACACCTGAAGCGTCGGCGACGATGAGCGCGGCCACCGTGGCCCCCCACAGCGGGTAGATGCGGGAAACGCGGCCGATCCAGAAGGTGCGGACGCATCCGCGCCGCTCCAGCGAAGCGGGAATGATGTAGCCGCTCACCAGGAAGAACACCATGACGCCGTACCGGCTCGTGTTGAACTCCGGCATCAACTCCCCGCGAAGCTCCGCCATGAAGGAGTACGAGGAGTGGTCGAACACCACGACGAGCGCGGCAATGCCGCGCAAAGCATCCAACCAGCCCAACCGGGTCGGCCGGACCGCTGCGCCGGACGAGGATAGTCGGTCCGGCGCATACGGTAATTGCTCCAGCCCAGACAGGACGTGACGGGGGGTTTCCATACTCGTCATGACGTGCGCCACCGCTTCGATGTTCAACTACTTCACGCGTCCGGCCAATTGCGCACAGTCAGAACAAGCCGACCCCGGCTCTGGCCCTGACCATGTCAGCGCTCCCTGTCCGCAGCCATGATGCCGACGCATTCCTCCAGCGCGGCGTGGAGGGACGGCACGAAGGCGGCGAGTTCGGCGTCCGACGACCTGCCTCCCTCCAGTACGGCCCCGACGACCGTCACCAGGACGGCGGCGGCCTTCAGGGCATGCACGTCGGCCAGTTCTTCGAGCACCCCACCAGGGCTCGCGGCCACGAACGCCTCTTTGCCGGTGGCGGGGTCGACACCGAGACTGCGGAAACGCCTCGCGCTCATACGGCGACCTCCGACGGGACGTAGTCCTGACCCAGGGTCGCGAGGACGGCCGCGCGGCGCCGCTCCCGCTGGAGGCGCCTGCGGTCCAGGGCGTCACGCTCGCGTTCCCAGACGGCGAGGTAGGGCCGGACCAGGGGGAGGTCATCGGCGAGGATCACGTCCGAGGCGTACGGCCGCGTCCGGCGGGCGTGGGCGGGCCGTTGCGCGGAGACGGCCGGGAAGGGGCACCGGCCGGGGGAGCGGTGCGCTCCGCGAGGCGGCAGGAAAAGGCTGAGGATGGCGGCCAGTAGGCTTCGCACAGGTCGACTCCTTGTGTCGGCTCAGCCCCGGCACGGAAGCTGTCATCTTCCCGCCGGGGCGTCCTTGTCTCACCGGACTGTACCTCGACAACGGTAGTGGTAGGTAGTGGTTGGTAGTAGTACTAAGTGATGCGCGGTACAAGGTAGCGGCATACGGTCAACGGGTGGACAAGATCAGCCCAGATTCACCGCAGTACGTCTATGAACAGCTCGCCGCGATCATCGAACGGAAGATTCGTTCCGGTGAGTACCCGCCGGGCACGCGGCTACCGGGCGAACTGACCATGACGCACGAGCACAAAGTCGGTCCGGGCACCGTCCGCCGTGCTCTGGACATCCTTCGGGACAGGGGGTTGGTAGTGACCGTACGCGCCCGAGGCTCGTTCGTCTCCGACCCCCTGCCACCCGCCGCCCCCGAGACGCCCACGTCTCCCGCCTAGCCGAGAACCCCGGGAAATCCCGGGAACCGTGCAACCGTTCCGCCCTCACCCGGGTCATACACGGTGTCAGAACTCCTGGAGGGTGCCTCTATGTCCTTCGTCAAGGCACCCCTGTCGGGGGTGGGGTCATTCGGTCTTGCTGGGCTCATGCGGCGAGCTCGACGTCCGCGGGCGTGCGG
>NZ_JARGEF010000327.1:0-7248 GCF_033794725.1 Streptomyces sp. ID05-39B
CCCTCATGGTCGCCGTGGTCCACGTGGACGGCCGCGTCTACGAAGCCGTGCGGGACGGGGGGCGGCTGCTCTGTCACACCGGGAAGTTACCCGACGTACGGGCTACTCGGGCGGGGCGGGGCGGACCGCCAGGATCGCGATGTCGTCGTCGCTGTCCGCGCCCAGGCCGATGAGGAGCTCGTCGCAGAACACGTCGAGGGGTTCGCGGGCGAGGTCGGCGGCGTGGCGCCGGAGGCGGTCCATGGCGTGGTCCAGGGACTCGTCGCGGCGTTCGATGAGGCCGTCGGTGTAGAGGAGGACCGTCGAGCGGGCCGGGATCGCGTCGCGGGCCCGGGGGCGGGGCAGGTCGGGGTCCAGGCCGAGGAGTACGCCCGCGCCGTCCTCCAGGTAGCGGGTGCGGCCGTCCTCGGTGATGAGGAGGGGCGGCAGGTGGCCGGCCGAGGAGTGCACCAACTCCCAGGGGCCGTTCTCCGGGCCCTTGACGAGTCCGTAGATGCAGGTGGCGGTGGCCTCGCGGTAGAGGCTGTGGTTCGCCATGTCCAGGCGGCGCAGGACCGTCTCGGGGGGCTCCTGCCGGTCCACGGCGATGCCGCGCAGCATGCTGCGCAACTGGCTCATGGCGATGGCCGCGTCGAGGTTGTGGCCGGTGACGTCGCCGATCACCAGCGCGGTGTCCCCGCTGGGCAGGACGAAGCTGTCGTACCAGTCGCCGCCGACCTGGGCGGTGGTGGAGGAGGCCGCGTAGCGGGCGGAGATCTGGAGGTGGTCGATCTCGGGCAGTACGGGCAGCAGTGAGCGCTGGAGGCGTTCGGCGATGTTCTTCGTCTCCTGGTGGAGGCGGGCGTTGTCCGCGCCCAGGGCGAGGGCGCGCGCCAGATCGTCGATCAGGGGCAGGTCGTCCTCGGTGAAGGGCCGTTCCGCGCCGCCGCGGGCCACGGTGAGAGCGCCGATGATCTCCCGGCGGGCCCGGAGCGGGGCGACGACGGCGCTGCGCGTCCCCATGCTGCGGAGCAGTTCCCCGTAGTGGGCGTCCAGCGCGCTCGCGGCCTGGCTCGGCGGCGGGGGCTCCGCGAGGAGCAGCGGGCCGGCCCCGCGCAGCGCACGGGCGAGGGGGCCGCGGGCGGTCTCCGACACGGGCGGGAGCCGGCCCTCGTACTCCTCGGGGCAGGCCCCGCCGAGGGCGCGGCCGACGACACAGGCCCGGTCCACCTGGGCGGCCTCCCCGGTGAACAGGTCCACCGCGCACCAGTCGGCCAGCCGTTCGGTGAGCACCCGGCCCACCCGCTCCACGCCCTCGTCCAGGTTCGGGGCGTTGCTCAGGGCGGCCCCGGTGTCGGCCAGCAGGGAGAGCCGTTCCAGCGCCGGAATGCCCGCCCCGGCTCCCCCGGGGTGCGGGACGGCCGACGGGGCAGGGCCGTTCGGCTGCTGCGGCGCCACGGACCGGGCCCGGCCGGACGGGCGGGTCGGGGTGCCCGGCGCTGCGGCCCTGGGAGTGAGCTGGGCGACGAACACGGTGCGGCCGTCGGGCATCTCCTGGGTCTGGATGAACAGCCGGACGGGCACCAGCCGTCCGTCGCGGTGCAGCGCGGGGAGCGGTACCGAGCGGCCCAGGATCCGGGGCTGCCCGCTGAGCA
The DNA here is from genome assembly GCF_033794725.1 of Streptomyces sp. ID05-39B. Classification (NCBI taxonomy): domain Bacteria; kingdom Bacillati; phylum Actinomycetota; class Actinomycetes; order Kitasatosporales; family Streptomycetaceae; genus Streptomyces; species Streptomyces sp. ID05-39B. Next base: position 1,635 of record NZ_JARGEF010000327.1, read on the forward strand.
GCAGGGACGTGAACGCCGCGAGGTGACGTTTGCGCAGGTGCTCCGGAATGAGGGTGGTGAGGGGCAGCCCGACGAGGTCGTCGGCGTGCCAGCCGAGCAGGTCCGCCGCAGGCCCGTTCGCCGCGATGATCGTGTTCCGCTCGTCGGCGGCGACCGTCGCAACCCTGCTGGCCTGCACCTGGCCGGCGTCCCAGGGCACCAGCTCGGACGGGCCGGCGCCGGGCTCGCGGGGCACCACCGTCCACGCGGTGGGGGGTCCGCCCGCGAGCTGGCCGACGATCTGGTCGAACAGCCACTGGTGGAAGACGCGGCTGCGCGGCAGCGCGGGCAGGGTCAGGAACCGTTCGTCCCTGGCCTTCTCCTCGGCCAGGTGGAGGACCGTGCGCAGCGCCTGCACGGCAGGCCCGGCGTCCGGCGGCACGGACAGGGGCAGGGACCGGATCCCCGCTCCGCCGGACTCCTGCTGGAGCGCGGCCGTCACACACGTGCTGATCAGGTGGTTCATGTCCTGGGCCGCGGCGAGTTCCCCGGGTGGCACACCCAGGTCCTCTCCGGCGGCCAGGGCGAGGACGACCTCGCGCAGCAGCGTGTGCCGGTGCTGCTGGGAGGCCGAGTAGAGCGCGCCCGGTACGTCGACCAGTGTCACGGTCGCCCCGGAGGCGGAGTCCGACGGCGGCGCCGGGATCTCCCACCCGACCGACGGCCGTGAAGTCCCGTCGGACGTTCCGTCGGACGTCGCGTCAGGCATCGCGTCGCCGGGCTCCAGCTCGAACCACACCGTCTTGGTGTCCTCGCCCGCGTCGACGCCGTACCGGGACGCCAGGTACCCGACGAGGGCCAGGCCCTGCCCCGTGCCGGCGTACGGCGGGTAGGCGTACGGCACGAGCCCGCGGTCCGGCCGCCGGTCGCTCACCGCCACCCGCACCGTGCCGCCGCCGTCCACCCGGGCCGACACCTCGACCTCGGTACGGGCATGCAGCAGCGCGTTGGTCACCAGCTCACTGACCAGGAGCTGGGCGGTCTCGACCACGTCCGAAGCGACGCCGTCCAGAGCGGTCCGCACGAACCGACGAGCCTCCGCCACGCTCCGCGGCCCCTGCGTGAACCGGCGCGATGGCGCGCCTGTGGCTTGGGGGTCGGCCATGGCCCCAGTCTGCCCCAGCGGGCGCGGCCCCGCGCCCGCGCACGGTCCGGCAGAGGGGCGCACGGGTGAAGGCCCGTCCCCGACGGAGTCCGTCACGAGGAGGATTCAGGATTCATTCAGGATTCCTTCCGCCACTCTGAAACATTTCCACCACCCCACCGCATCAATGAGGTGAGGGCAGCACGCAAGGCCACCGGGCGGGCGCCGGAAGCACAGGGCCGCTGGGGCCCACCGGACTGGGGGAACACGCATGAGACAGGTCCGCGCGGACGAGTACGCCGAGTTCGCGGCGGCACGGACCGGGCATCTGTACCGGTCCGCCTGCCTGCTCACCGCGGGGGACACGCACCTCGCCGAGGATCTCGTGCAGGAGACCCTCGGCAGGCTGTACGTCCGCTGGGGGCGCGTATCCCGGGCCGACAACCCCGCCGCCTACGCGCAGACCGTGCTCACCCGCGCCTTCCTGACCCATCAGCGGCGGCGCAGCAGCCGTGAGCGTGCCGTGGACGTCTTTCCGGAGCGGGCAGGTGCGGGGGCCGACGTGTCCCTGCGGCTCACGCTGGTGGAGGCCCTCGGCCGGCTACCCGCGAAGGACCGGGCCGTTCTGGTCCTGCGGTACTGGGAGGACCGGTCCGTCGAGGAGACGGCCCGTGCGATGAACGCCAGTTCCGCCGCCGTACGGACGCGGTGTGTGCGGGCCCTCGGCCGGCTGCGGGAGCTGCTGGGTGAGGACATCGGCGAGTACGCCCGCCCCTGAGCGTGCCCCGGCCCGTCGCCGACGGGCTGCCCGGCACCGAGCGCCGTCCTCGGACGGCACGACCACCCCCACTACTTCCTTCGACCAATCCGACCCCGGAAACGGTGGTACGCCATGCCCGTCGACCAGACCCACGACCCCTTCGAGGACCGGCTCTCCGCTGCCCTGCACCAGGCCGGCGGCACCTTCGACACCGACCGTGCCGCGCTCGTCGCGGCCGGCGCGGTGCGCGGGCGCCGGCTGCGCCTGCGGCGGCGGGCCGCCATCGCGGGGGGTGCGGCAGGCCTCGCCCTCGTGGGGGTGGGCGGGGCGCTGCTCGTACCCTCCGGCGCGGGCAGTTCCCCGCAGCAGGGCTCGGTCGCCGCGACCGGGTCCGGCACACCGAGTGCCGTGGCCGCCACACCCGCCGCGCCCGTCGTCTCGGCGGACGACATGGTCCGTACGCTCACGAAGCTGCTCCCCAAGGGGAAGGTGACGCGCGGCGAGGCGCGGGGAACGGACAGTCCGCTGCCGCCGCTCGCTCAGGTGGCCTTCGACGACGGCAAGGGCGCGGGGTCCCTCTCGCTGCTCGTGGACCGGGTCCGGGGCGGCGGCGAGGCCTTCGATCCGGCGGGCGAGGTGGCGCCCTGCCCCGACATGGAGCTGCCCGACTCGGGCCTGGACAGCTGCGTGACGCAGACCCTGCCCGACGGGTCCGTGGTGACCCTCACCCAGGGGTACGAGTACCCGGACCGCCGCGCGGACACCAAGGCGTGGAGCGCCGACCTGGTCACTCCCGACGGGACCCGGGTCAGCGTCAGCGAGTGGAACGCCGCGGCCCAGAAGGGCGAGCCCGTCTCGCGGCCCGAACCGCCCCTCACCATGGAGCAGTTGAAGAAGCTGGCCGCGGCGAACGAGTGGCGCAGGGTCGCCGACGCCATCCCCGATGAGCCCCGGAAGCCGTCCTCCCCCACGGAGGGCTCGACCGGGGACGTGACGAGCTACGAGGGCCGGCGGATCCTCGCCATCCTCACCAAGGCGCTGCCCGACGGCGTGAAGGTCGTCTCCAGCGGCAACGAGGAGACCGAGTTCGCCTACGCCGTCGTGAACGACGGCAAGGGCCAGAGCTACGTCCAGATCAACCTGCAGCACAACATGACCGACGCCGCGGGCGCGCTGTACGGCTCCGGCGCCGAGACCCTTCCCGACGGCACGCGCGTCGCGACGCGGCAGGGGCCCGGCGAGAAGGGCGGCGAGGGCGTCGTGATGTGGACCGTGGACACGATGCGCGCGCACGGTATGCGGGTCGTGATCAGCGCCTTCAACTCCGGCAGTCAGTCGGCGGCCGCGACGCGCTCCGAACCGGCGCTCACGATCGCCCAGTTGCGCAAGATCGCACTCAGTCCGCAGTGGGAGCTCCTGGGCGCCTGAGAGGAGCTGCTGGACGTCCTACGGGCGCCTGATGGGATGGTGCCGACCATTCCCTCAGCCGGCAGTTGGCAGATCGGGGCCGCCGCCACGCCGTGAAAACGGCGGATCGGCGGCCCGGATCCGCCCGTCAGCGCCCGGATCCGCCTGTCAGCACCCGGATCCGCCCGTCAGCGCCCGCCGATGCGGCTCAGAAGAACTCAGAAGAACTCCGACCACGGCTGGTCCCAGACCTGCTTCACGCACAGCACCAGGAACAGCAGCCCGGCCGCCGCGAGCATCCCGTTGCTGAGCCTGCCGTTGCGCCACTCGACGGGCGTGCGGGCCGAGTTGAGCAGCCAGATCAGGGTCAGTGCGAGGAAGGGAAGGAAGGCCGCGCCCAGCACGCCGTACAGGATGATCAGGCGGAAGGGCTGGCCCTGGAAGAGCAGGACCATCGGCGGGAACGTCAGCCACAGCAGGTAGAGGCGGAACGGCCAGGAGCGTTCCCGCCGGCCGGAGGCGACCTCGGCGCCCGTGGTCCGGTCGCCGCCGCGGTGGCGGGCGACGAAGTCGGCGAACATCAGGCTGACGCCGTGCCAGACGCCGATCAGGGAGGTGAAGGAGGTGGCGAAGAAGCCGATGAGGAAGAACTTGGCGGTGGCCGTGCCGTACTCCGCCTCCAGGATGTCGCCGAGCTGGACGAGCCCCTTGTCGCCGCCGGCGATCGCCACGTTCGCGGAGTGCAGCAGCTCGGCACCCACGAACAGCATGGCGACGACGAACACTCCGGTGGTGAGGTACGCGACGCGGTTGTCGAGCCGCATCATCTTCATCCAGCCCGTGTCGGTCCAGCCCTTGGCGTTGACCCAGTACCCGTAGGCCGCGAGGGTGATGGTGCCGCCCACGCCGCCGACCAGGCCGAGGGTGTTGAGGACCGAGTCCTTCTCGTCGGGCAGTACCGGCAGCAGGCCGGCGAGAGCGTCCCCGATGTTCGGCGTCACGCGGATCGCGAGGTAGACGGTCACCACGAACATGACGCCCACCAGGACGGTCATGACCTTCTCGAAGACCGCGTACTTGTTGAACCAGACGAACACCAGGCCCACCAGCCCGCAGGCGATGGCCCACCATTCAAGGTCCATCACGTCCGGGAACAGGGCCTGGAGGGGCAGCGCGCTGGACGACATCGCCGCCGCGCCGTAGACGAAGCCCCAGACGACGACGTAGACGAGGAAGAAGTACGTCGTCCAGCGGCCGAGGCTCGCCCAGCCGTCGAACAGGGTGCGGCCGGTGGAGAGGTGCCAGCGGCCGGCCGCCTCCGCGAGGGAGATCTTGACCAGGCAGCCGAGGACCGCGGCCCACAGCAGCGTGTAGCCGAAGTTGCTGCCGGCGATGAGGGTGGCGACCAGGTCGCCTGCCCCGACGCCGGTCGCGGCGACGACGATGCCGGGCCCGATGTACCGCCAACTGGACTTGCGGGGGGAAGGGTTGTCGCGGCCGGATGATGCCTCGGTGTCAGTGGGGTTGCCCGTGGTGTCCGCCATAGGAATCAAGAAAGCGGAAGGAGCCCGCGCCGACAAGGGGGCGTACACGAACGCAACGCCCGCGGGGGGTGCGGGAGCCGCCCCGCTGGAACGTCAGTCGCACGTGCATGTGCCCAGTTCGAACCACACGGTCTTTCCCGGCCCGTCCTGGTGGCAGCCCCAGCGCCGGGCGAGCGCCTCCACGAGGAACATGCCCCGGCCGCTCTCCGCGGAGCCCGCCTGGAGTACCTGCGGGGTACGGCGGCCGGTGTCGGCGACCTCGCAGCGCAGCACGCCGTGCGCCGCGGAGAGCGTGAGCCGGTAGTGGCTCGCGGAGTGCAGCAGGGCGTTGGTGGCGAGTTCACTGACGAGCAGTACGGCGGTGTCGACCAGGTCCTCCGGCTCGGCCAGCCCCCAGCCCTCCAGCTGCCGGCGCACCTGCGAGCGCGCCTCACCCACGGCGGACGGCCGCGGGTCGTACTCGACACTCCAGTGGCCCGCGCCCAGGGGCGGTTGAGGACAGGCGCCGTACGGAGAGTCGGGGTCAGGAAGGCGCCCCCCGGAGAGTTGCAGCATGCCTCCACCATGACCTCCGTCGGCGACACGTACACGGGGAGGACTACCTGTTTCCGTACCTGTACATAGGCCCAGATACCTGCGGATACCTGGTGATACCCGGGGAAAACGGGGCTCAGCCGTACTGGAGGCGTACGGCCGTGCCCTCCGGGGTCGGGCGGAGGTCGACGTAGGCGCAGACCTGGCGGGTGAACCAGAGGCCCTGGCCGGGGGGCGGGGTGGTGG
>NZ_JARGEF010000328.1:0-7139 GCF_033794725.1 Streptomyces sp. ID05-39B
GCGCGGGGGACCGCGCGGGGCGGCGATGGGCGGCGACGCCGTACCGGCGCAGCCGCCCCGCACCCCGAAGGGGCCTGCCTCCCGAGAGGGCCTACGCCTCCCGGGAGCCCGCGTACATCTCGTCGATCAGATGCTTGTACTCCCGCTCCACCACGGGCCGCTTCAGCTTCAGGCTCGGCGTGATCTCACCGTGCTCGACGTCGAGGTCGCGCGGCAGCAGCCGGAACTTCTTGATCGTCTGCCACTTCTGAAGCCCCTGGTTGAGGTGCTTCACGTACCCGTCGATCAGCGCCACCGTCTCCGGCGCGGCCACGATCTCGGCGTACGGCTTCCCTCCGAGCCCGTTCTCGTCGGCCCAGCCCCGCAGGGACAGCTCGTCCAGCGCGATCAGCGCCGTGCAGAAGTTCCGGTCGGCGCCGTGCACGAGGATGTTGGAGACGTACGGGCAGACCGCCTTGAACTGCCCCTCGACCTCGGCGGGCGCGATGTACTTGCCGCCGGACGTCTTGATGAGGTCCTTCTTGCGGTCGGTGATCCGCAGGTACCCGTCGGGCGACAGCTCGCCGATGTCCCCGGTGTGGAACCAGCCGTCGGCCTCCAGGACCTCAGCGGTCTTCTCGGGCAGCCCGTGGTAGCCCTCCATGATGCCGGGGCCGCGCAGCAGGATCTCGCCGTCGTCGGCGATGCGCACCTCGGTGCCGGGGAGCGGCTTGCCGACCGTGCCGGTGCGGTAGGCCTCACCGGGGTTCACGAAGGAGGCCGCGGAGGACTCCGTCAGGCCGTAGCCCTCGAGGATGTGGATGCCCGCGCCGGCGAAGAAGTACCCGATGTCCGGCGCGAGGGCCGCGCTGCCGGAGATGCAAGCGCGCAGGTTCCCGCCGAACGCCTCGCGGATCTTCGCGTAGACGAGCGTGTCGGCGACCTTGTGCCTGGCGCCGAGCCCGAAGGGGACGGAGGCCTTGCCGGTGCGCCGGAAGTTGTCCTGGGACGCCTTGGCGTACTCGCGGGCGACCTCGGCGGCCCACTGGAAGATCTTGTACTTGGCGCCGCCGCCCGCTCGGGCCTTGGCGGCGACCCCGTTGTAGACCTTCTCGAAGATGCGCGGGACGGCCGCCATGTAGGTCGGCCGCACGATCGGCAGGTTCTCGATGATCTTGTCGACGCGGCCGTCCACGGCGGTGACGTGCCCCACCTCGATCTGCCCGGAGGTCAGCACCTTGCCGAACACATGGGCGAGGGGCAGCCAGAGGTACTGCACGTCGTCGGCACCGAGCAGATTGGTGGCCGCGATCGCCTTCGCCATGTACGACCAGTTGTCGTGCGGGAGACGTACGCCCTTCGGGCGGCCGGTGGTGCCCGAGGTGTAGATGACAGTGGCGAGCTGCTCCCGGGTGATCGCGCCGACCCGCTCCTTGATCAGCTGCGGGTCCTGCTCCAGGCGGGCGGCACCGCGCCTCTCCAGCTCGTCGAGCGTGATGATCCAGTCGGAGGTCTCCACCCCGGCCGGGTCGATCACCACCACATGGGTCAGCTCGGGCAGCTCCTGGCGCTTCTCCACCGCCTTGGCGGCCTGGGCGGCGTCCTCCGCGATCAGCACCCGGCTCCCGGAGTCGGAGAGGATGAACGCCGACTCCTCGGCGTTGGTCTGCGGATAGATGGTGGTCGTCGCCGCGCCCGCGCACATGATGCCGAGGTCGGCGAGGATCCACTCGTAACGGGTGGAGGCGGCGAGCGCCACCAGTTGTTCGGGCTGCACGTCCAGCTCGATCAGGCCGGCCGCGATGGCGTGCACCCGCTCGGCGGCCTGCGCCCAGCTGAGCGACTTCCACTCGTCCGGGCCCTCGCCCGCCGACGCCGGCACGGGGTAGCGGTACGCCTCCGCGTCGGGCGTGGCGGCCACGCGCTCCAGGAACAGCCCCGCGACGGACGGCGGACGGTTCTCGATCAGTGTCTGTGTGTCGCTCACGACATCCTCCGGGGCCCGCGACGATGCGGCTGGCTCAGTGCGGCTGTTGTTTAACTCGCGAGTAACTATCGAGCAGGGATCAGAGTAGAGGGCGACTGGCCTGCACGTAAGAGCCATGGACTGTCACTTTTACACAACGGCGGCCACCGGACGGAGCGGGGCCCGCCGCGCGACAGCGCGACGGGCCCCGGAACCAGCGTGCCGGCGGGCTACTTCTTGCCCTTGCCCGAACCCGCGTTCTCCTCGCTGCTCAGGACTGCGATGAAGGCGTCCTGCGGAACCTCCACGGAACCCACCATCTTCATCCGCTTCTTGCCTTCCTTCTGCTTCTCCAGCAGCTTGCGCTTACGGGAGATGTCGCCGCCGTAGCACTTGGCGAGGACGTCCTTGCGGATGGCGCGGATGGTCTCGCGGGCGATGACCCGCGAGCCGACGGCGGCCTGGATGGGGATTTCGAAGGCCTGGCGCGGGATCAGCTCGCGCAGCTTGGCGACAAGCCGTACGCCGTACGCGTAGGCGGCGTCCTTGTGGGTGACGGCGGAGAAGGCGTCGACCCGGTCGCCGTGGAGCAGGATGTCGACCTTCACCAGCTGGGCGTCCTGCTCGCCGGTGGGCTCGTAGTCCAGGGAGGCGTACCCGCGGGTCTTGGACTTCAGGTTGTCGAAGAAGTCGAAGACGATCTCGGCGAGGGGGAGCGTGTAGCGGATCTCGACGCGGTCCTCGGAGAGGTAGTCCATGCCGAGGAGGGTGCCGCGACGGGTCTGGCACAGCTCCATGATCGAGCCGATGAACTCGCTGGGCGCGAGGATCGTGGCCCGCACGACCGGCTCGAAGACCTTGTCGATCTTGCCCTCGGGGAACTCGCTCGGGTTGGTGACCGTGTGCTCCTTCCCGTCCTCCATGATCACGCGGTAGACCACGTTGGGCGCGGTGGCGATGAGTTCGAGGTTGAACTCGCGCTCCAGGCGCTCACGGATGACGTCGAGGTGCAGCAGACCGAGGAAACCGACGCGGAAACCGAAGCCGAGGGCCGCGGAGGTCTCCGGCTCGTAGACCAGGGCGGCGTCGTTGAGCTGGAGCTTGTCCAGCGCCTCACGCAGGTCGGGGTACTCGGAGCCGTCCAGGGGATAGAGGCCGGAGAAGACCATCGGCTTGGGGTCCTTGTACCCGCCGAGGGCCTCCGTGGCGCCCTTCTCCTTGCTGGTGATGGTGTCGCCGACCTTGGACTGACGGACGTCCTTCACGCCGGTGATGATGTAGCCCACCTCGCCGACGCCGATGCCGTCGGCCGGCGTCATCTCGGGGGACGAGACGCCGATCTCGAGCAGCTCGTGGGTGGCGCCGGTCGACATCATCTTGATGCGCTCGCGCTTGTTGAGCTGGCCGTCGATGACACGGACGTAGGTGACCACGCCCCGGTAGGAGTCGTAGACCGAGTCGAAGATCATCGCGCGGGCCGGAGCGTCCTTGACGCCGACCGGGGCCGGGACGTCGCGGACCACCCGGTCGAGCAGCGCGTCCACGCCGATGCCGGTCTTCGCCGAGACCTTGAGCACGTCCGCGGGGTCGCAGCCGATGAGGTTGGCCAGCTCCTCGGAGAACTTCTCCGGCTGGGCGGCCGGCAGGTCGATCTTGTTCAGTACGGGGATGATCTTGAGGTCGTTCTCCATCGCCAGGTAGAGGTTGGCGAGGGTCTGTGCCTCGATGCCCTGGGCGGCGTCGACGAGGAGCACGGTGCCCTCGCAGGCGGCGAGCGACCTCGAGACCTCGTAGGTGAAGTCGACGTGACCCGGGGTGTCGATCATGTTGAGGATGTGCGTGTTCGCGGGGTCCTCGGTGGGAGCCCACGGCAGACGCACCGCCTGGGACTTGATCGTGATTCCGCGCTCACGCTCGATGTCCATACGGTCGAGGTACTGAGCACGCATCTGCCGCTGCTCGACCACACCGGTCAGCTGAAGCATCCGGTCGGCAAGCGTGGACTTGCCGTGGTCGATGTGCGCGATGATGCAGAAGTTGCGGATCAGTGCCGGATCGGTACGGCTCGGCTCGGGCACGTTGTTAGGGGTCGCGGGCACGCAGGGTCCTGTCTCTTGAGGCGCCTTATGCCTCGGGTCGGATCGATACGTAGTCTCCATGGTCCCACGCGCGGCGACCGGGAACCGGTTTGGGCCGCTCTCACGTGCACTGGTAGTCTGGGTGGCTGTGTCTCATGCCCTCTCAGCACGAGGCACACTCAAGAAATCACCTGGTGCGGGACCCGAGCGGCCCCGTGCCTGAACCTGCAAAGGCTCTTTCGTGGCGAACATCAAGTCCCAGATCAAGCGGATCAAGACCAACGAGAAGGCTCGGCTGCGCAACAAGGCCGTCAAGTCCTCCCTGAAGACCGCGATCCGCAAGGCCCGCGAGGCCGCTGCCGCGGGTGACGTCGAGAAGGCCACCGAGTACCAGCGCGCTGCCGCGCGTCAGCTCGACAAGGCCGTCTCCAAGGGTGTCATCCACAAGAACCAGGCCGCCAACAAGAAGTCGGCGCTTGCTTCGAAGGTCTCGTCCCTCAACGGCTGAACTCCTTCCTTGATCTGATCGCCGGGGAGAACAGAGCGGGCCCTCTCTCATCCGCTCCCGACCGGCACCCACGGATCCACGCGCGGCCTGCGTTCGCCACGCGGGCGTGGATCCAGCTTTCTGACATGCAGAACCGAAGGCCCCGGCGCCTCGCCCTTCCCCAGGGCGGGCACCGGGGCCTTCGGCATTCCTGCGGGGGGGGTGCGCTTGTGAGGTGCACTCAGCGGGTCGTGCGGTTACGACCAGAAGTCGTTGCTCAGGTCGAGGTCCTCGACGCACTCGTCGAGATCCGTGGCCTTGTCGCCGACGATCCGGAACACGATGCATCCCGTCTCGTCGAGGTGCTTGCCGTTGCGGTCGGCCGTGAAGCGGAACATGCCGACCGCGTGACCGCGACCGTCGACACAGACGGCGGTCAGTGCGACACGCAAGGTGCCCTTCGTCTCCTCGCCGAGCCGCCGGTACAGATCGATGATCGCGTCCTGACCCTTGAAGTCACCCGAGAGCGGGTGGCTGCCGGGAACGTGATGGGTGGCGTCGTTCGCCATCACTTCCCGCAGGGTGTCCATGTCCCCTCGCGAGAAGGCCTCGAAGCCCTTGCGGACAAGCGCCGCGTGCGGGTGTTCAGCCATGCTCGATCGCCACCTTTCCGCCGTCCTGGGCGATGTGTCGGCTGCTCCCTGCAATTCTCCTCCGCCCTGCACGGACGGCTACTGGATCTAGGCCCGGCCCCGGCGATGACCGGCTGTCCGGCTGTCCGGCTGTCCGGCTGTCCGATGACCGGCTGACGGGTCCGGCGCACCCGGCAGGCGGCGGCAGCGGGCGCCGAGCGGATCTACGCCCGGCCCCCGGAACGTGCCGCCCGTGCCACCGCCACCACGGCCTTCTCCAGCGCGTACTCCGGATCGTCGCCGCCGCCCTTCACGCCCGCGTCGGCCTCGGCGACCGCACGCAGGGCCAGGGAGACCCCGTCGGGCGTCCAGCCCCGCATCTGCTGGCGGACCCGGTCGATCTTCCAGGGCGGCATGCCCAGTTCCCGCGCGAGGTCCGCGGGTCTGCCCCCGCGCGCCGAGGACAGCTTGCCGATGGCCCGCACGCCCTGTGCGAGCGCGCTGGTGATCAGCACGGGTGCGACGCCGGTGGCCAGCGACCAGCGCAACGCCTCCAGTGCCTCCGCCGCCCTGCCCTCCACGGCCCGGTCGACGACGGTGAAGCTCGACGCCTCGGCCCGCCCCGTGTAGTACCGAGCGACGACCGCGTCGTCGATGGTCCCCTCGATGTCGGCGACGAGCTGCGACACCGCCGCCGCCAGCTCGCGCAGATCGCTGCTGATGGAGTCGACGAGCGCCTGACAGGCCTCGGGGGTGGCCGACCGCCCCTTCGCCCGGAACTCCTGCCGGACGAAGGCCAGCCGGTCCGCCGCCTTGGTCATCTTCGGGCAGGCCACCTCCCGCGCCCCCACCTTGCGCGCGGCGTCCAGCAGCCCCTTGCCCTTGGCCCCGCCCGCGTGCAGCAGCACGAGCGTGATCTCCTCCGCGGGCGCCCCCAGATACCCCTTCACGTCCTTGACGGTGTCGGCGGACAGGTCCTGCGCATTGCGTACGACCACGACCTTGCGCTCCGCGAAGAGCGACGGGCTGGTCAGCTCGGCGAGGGTGCCGGGCTGAAGCTGGTCCGACGTCAGGTCACGTACGTCCGTGTCGGCGTCGGCGGCCCGGGCGGCGGCCACCACCTCCTGCACGGCACGGTCGAGCAGCAGGTCCTCCTGGCCCACGGCGAGCGTCACCGGGGCGAGAGGGTCGTCATTCGCAGTCTTCCTGGCCATTGGGTCAAGGATGGCACGCGGCACTGACAGCGGGAGCCGCGGTGAAGGCCACCGCCGCCGCTCCTACGGCTCCTCCCGCCACCCGTCCCACTCGGCCGCGAACGCGTCCAGGTCCGCCGCGTCGAGCCGCCCCTCCTCGTCCCGCAGCACCACCAGCCACTGCGCGTCCTCCGCGTCGTCCTCACCGGCCAGCGCGTCCCGGAGGAGCCGCGGCTCCTCGCGCACCCCGAACCTCTCCCCGAGCGCCTGCGCGGCCTCCTCGGCGGCATCACGGTCGGGCAGCACCAGCACATGTCTCACATCGCTCACCCGCCCATTTTCCGGCACGTCCACCGCCGCCAGCGCGCAGGTCGGTGCCTGGGACGGTCCGCAGGGCCGGCCCGCCCCGATGCCGGACACCGCCACACGGCGAGCCCCACCCACCGGACACCGTCACCCGGTCTCCTCACGCCACGTCACCTCCCCGTGCCACCGGCACCCGCTCCAACGCGATCCCGAACCTCTCCCGGTACACACCCAGCACCTCCCCGTCCCCCGCCAACTCCCGTTCCTCACTCACACCCTGCTCGTCCGTCACCTTCAGCCGCCGCCCGCTGAGCGTGATCCTCCCTCCGTCCTCCGTGACCCGCGAGCACACCGGGGACCGGGTGAAGTGCGACTCGGGCGAGGTGCTGTGCCACCACGCCCCGGCCACGAAGTCGCCGAGCACCCGGGGTCGCACCTCCAGCCGGTACACCCGCCTGTCGTCCCGCACGACGTCCAGATCGGCCGCCCCCGCCACCC
>NZ_JARGEF010000329.1:0-7138 GCF_033794725.1 Streptomyces sp. ID05-39B
TGACAGGGCCGGGCTCGGGCGGGGGCCGGGAGGTGCCGTATCCCGGTGTGCGGGAGTGGTCGGAGGAACTGGCGGTGCTGTTCGGTCCGGGCATCCGGGAGGAGGTGCTGGCGGCGGCCGCCACATCGGGCCGCAGGGACGTGCTCGCCGAGTTGAACCCGGACAGCGTACGCCCCTCGGTCGATCTCCTGCGCACGGTGCTGCGCCATGCGGGCGGCCTGCCCGAGGCCCGGCTGGCGGCCCTGCGTCCGCTGGTCCGGCGGCTGGTCGAGGCCCTCACCCGGGAACTCGCCACCCGGCTGCGGCCCGCCCTGCACGGCACGGCCCTGCCGCGCCCCAGCAGACGTCCGGGCGGCGGCCTCGACCTGCCCCGCACACTGCGCGCCAACCTGGCGACCGCCCGCCGCGCCCCCGACGGCACGGTCCAGATCATCCCCGAGCACCCGGTGTTCCGCACGCGTGCGCGCCGGTCCGCCGACTGGCGGCTGATCCTGGTCACGGACGTGTCGGGATCCATGGAGGCGTCCACCGTCTGGGCGGCGCTCACGGCGTCGGTACTGGCCGGGGTACCGACCCTGTCCACGCACTTCCTGGCCTTCTCCACCGAGGTCATCGACCTCACCGGACACGTCGAGGACCCGCTGTCGCTCCTGCTGGAGGTCAGCGTGGGCGGCGGCACGCACATCGCGGCGGGCCTGAGACACGCCCGCGAGCTGGTCACGGTGCCCTCGCGCACCCTCGTCGTGGTCGTCAGCGACTTCGAGGAGGGCTATCCGCTCGGCGGGCTCCTCGCCGAGGTCCGTGCACTCGTCGGGGCGGGCTGCCACGTCCTGGGCTGCGCGAGCCTGGACGACACGGGACGGCCCCGCTACTCCACGGGCGTCGCCGGTCAGCTCGTCGCCGCGGGCATGCCCGTCGCCGCCCTCAGCCCGCTCGAACTCGCCCGCTGGGTAGGGGAGAAGATCACATGAGCCCGGACCTGACTCCGGATCACCTGACCACGGACAGCCCCGGTCCGGGGCTGCCTCCGGTCGCTGCGTCCGTCACCGCCGAGCTGGTCGAGGCGTTGTCTCCCCGGCTGCGCAAGCGGCTGGACGCGGGGGTCGCCAAGCTGGCCGCTCGTCCGGTCGTCCGCGACGGCGACACCGTGCGGATCGCCGTCGACGACGACACCGACCTCGTACTGCACGCCCCCGGCGGGACGGTGACCAGCGCGGACGCCGTCCGCTGCGGGTGCCTGCTGGCGCCGGACTGCCTGCACCGCGCGGCCGCCGCCTCGGCCGCGCCGGTGGCCGACGACGCGACGGAACCGACAGAACCGACTCAGGAGGCGCAGAGAGTACAGGGGGAGAAGGAGGCCGAGACCGCAGGGCCCGAGGAACGCGCCGCCGCCCGTGCGGTGTTCGCCGCCGCGGCCGCCGTCCTGGAGGCAGGCACGGACGGGGCCGGCGCCGTGCTCCAGGCGGAGCTGCTGCGCGCCGCGCACACCGCACGCCTGGCAGGTCTCCCCCGGGCCTCGGCATCCGCGGTCTCCGTGGTCACCGGGGTACGCGCGGCCCGTTCCGCCGACCCTGCGTACCGTCTCGCCGACCTCGCCGACGCGCTCGGTGGCGCCCTGGGCGTGGCCCACCGGCTCCTCCACGCCACGGGTCCCGGCCTGGCCGAACTGCGCGGCACGGCACGGCAGCCGTACCGGCCCGACGGCTCCCTGCGGCTGTACGGCCTGTTCTCCGAGCCGGTGCTCACCGCCACCGGATACGCGGGCGCGGTCACCTGGACCGCCGACGCCGAGGGCCGCCTCTACACGGTGTCCGACGTGGCGCCCGGCGGCCCCGGCCGCGCCACCGGCGCCGCCGACCGTGCCGTGCGGATCGGCGACACCTCCCTGACGCACCGTGAACTGGCGCGCGCGGGCCTTGCCGTGTCAGGCGCCACCGTCTCGCCCACAGGGCGCCTCGGCGCGGGCGCGGGGGTACGGGCCGTGCGCGCGTCCGGCGCCGCATGGCGCGCCGAGCCGCTCGGCCGGCTGTGGGATGTGCCCGTCGCCGACCAGGTGGCGCGGGCTCTCGGTGGCGGCCATGACCTGCTGTTCCTCGACGTGACGCTGATGGGCGCGGTCCGGGAGGCGACGGGTGACTGTCTGCTGGCCGACTGCGCCGGGGTGCCGCTGCGGCTGGCCACGGCGCACGACGCTCCCGCCCTGCCGTACCGCGACAATCTGCGTCTGCTGGCGGCGGCCGGGGGTGTGGGGCTGAGAGTCGTCGCCCGGCTGGCGCCGGGCCCGCTGCCCCGTGCGCTGCTGCTGGCGGCCGAGCACCCGAGCGACCCGGCCGCCCGGGTGGATTTGGGTCTCGACCGGCTCCAGCACGCGGATCTGCCCGCGGGAAGGATCCCGGACGCGGCCCCGGCTCCGGTCGTGGACGAGGCCCCGCTGCATCTGCTGCGCCGACGGGTCCACCAGGCCGTGTCGGGGGGCCGCCGTGTGCTGGCCTTCCCGGGCAGTGCCGCGGGCGACGGGGCCCGGCTGCGCCAGGTGGGGCTCGGCACGGCGGGGGACCTCCTCGACGGGCTGCACGCCGCCGCGGCGGACCGGGCGCGTGACGCGTTCGGGCGGCTGCTGCCGTCCGACGCAGGCCGTTTCGCGGGCGCTTGGCTGGCGTCGGCGCTGTACATGAGCGAGGCGGAGCGGGCGCTGTGCGCGCAGGCTTGGGGGGTGACCACGATCCCGGCGTGACGGCGACTCACAGCTCGCTCCTTTAGGTCAGGATCTGACCTGTATCCCTCCTAAGGTGGTCCACGAACGCGGAACACACCCCACGGAGACGGAGACCCGCCATGTCCCAGAACAGCCCCGCCACCCTCGCCCCGGCCCTCACCGGGGAGCGCGCCGACCTGCTGGAGACGCTGGCCAAGCACCGCGGCTTCCTGCGCTTCACCGCCAACGGCCTGACCGACGAGCAGGCCGGGCTGCGGACCACCGCCAGCGAGCTGTGTATCGGCGGCCTGATCAAGCACGTCACCTCGGTCGAGCGGACCTGGGTGTCCTTCATCGTGGACGGCCCGTCGGCGATGGGCGACTTCGACAACATGACGCAGGAGGACTTCGCACGGCGAGCCGACGAGTTCCGGATGCTGCCCGGCGAGACGCTGGCGGCGGTGCTGGAGACCTACGCCGAGGTCGCTCGCCGTACCGACGAGCTGGTCGCGTCCCTGCCCGGCCTCGACGCGTCGCACCCGCTGCCGTCGGCGCCGTGGTTCGCGCCCGGCAAGGAGTGGTCGGCCCGCCGGGTGCTGCTGCACGTGATCGCCGAGACGTCCCAGCACGCGGGTCACGCCGACATCATCCGCGAGTCCCTGGACGGCGCGAAGACCATGGGCTGACCCCGCTCCCCGTCAGGACACCCGGAACACATGCCCCTGCCAGGGCCCGAGATCCACGAACAGGCCCTGGCCGGCGAGTTCGTCGCCCTCGCGGTCGTACGTCCGTGAGGTGAGCAGGTCGGTCAGGCGCACCGTGCGGCCCCGCAGGTCGTCCCAGGAGAGGGGCAGCCGTGCGCGGGCCGGGAGGTCGCAGTGGTTGACGACGACCAGGTGGCGGGCGTCCGGGTGGGTCCAGGTCCAGCTGAGCAGCGCGCGATGGCTGTCGTCGTCCGGCCGTCCCGTCGGCGTGGACAGCCGCCACTCGCCCCGGCGTACGTCCGCGGCGGCCCGCAGCAGCCGGGCGTGGAAGTCGCGCAGTGCCTCGTCGGCCGGTTCCGTCGGCCGGCGGGAGAGGAAGACCGGAGGGCGCACCCGGCGGCCCTCGAACTGACCCTCGTGCCAGAGGGTCGCGCCGGGCAGGGTCGCGACGGTGACGGCCGCGGCCCGTCCCCGCTCGCCCGGCAGGGTGGCGGCGGCCCGGGGTTCGTCGTGGTTCTCCAGGAAGCGGACGAGGCCGCGCTGGTGGGTGAGGTCGGCCCGCAGATGGGCGCGGACGGCGCCGGCGTCCTCGTGGAGCAGCCGGTCGTACAGCTGTTTGTCGTAGCAGTGGTCGAACCCCTGCTGCTGGAGGGCGTGTTCGAGGCCCCAGTAGACCTCGGCGACCAGGAGCAGGTCCGGGTGCCGGGCGCGCACGCGCGGGACGACGTACGGCCAGAAGTCCTCGGCCGGGACCGGTCCTGCGGCCTCGCCCCAGGTCTTGGCGAAGATGTCGTTCCTCATCAGCATCGCCATGTCGCAGCGCACGCCGTCCGCCTGCTCGCCGATGGAGACCAGGGTGTCCACGGTCGCCCGGCGCAGGTCGTCGCTGAAGGCGTTGAGCTGGACGACGTCGGGCCAGGGCGGGAAGTAGGGGTCGCGGCCACGGGCGTAGATCCGCCCGCCGGTCGCGAGGTAGGCCTCCGGCGCGCGGGACAGGTCGTCGGGGGTGCCCTGGATCAGCCGGGACGGGTGCGTGCGGAGCCAGGGGTGGTCGGGGGCGACATGGTTGGGCACGAAGTCGAGGATCAACCGCAGTCCGCGGGCGGCCAGTCGGGCGCGGGCGGCGGCCAGTCCGTCCGGTCCGCCGAGGGCCACGTCGACGACGTAGTTCCGTACGCAGTACGGGGATCCGGCGATGTCCGCCTCGGTGAGACCGGGCAGGGCCGCGCGGAAGGACGCGAGCAGGGTGGCGTCGCGCAGCGCGATCGCCAGACCGGCCGGGCTGCGCTCCCAGACACCCATCAGCCAGACGGTGTCGATGCCGGGCAGGGCGATCTCGTCCCAGACCTCGTCGGGCACCTCGCCCAGGGTGAGGCGGCGCCCGTAGCGCTCGCTCAACTCCGTCAGCCAGACGAGGGTGTTGATCTCGTGGATCACCGTCATGACAGCGGTTCCCCGGGTTCGCGCACCGGCTTGAGGGACTCCCGTCCGCCGCGGCTCCAGTCGTCGCAGCCGAGGCTGTGGACGAGGGTCGCGGTGGCCGCGACGAGTCCGGTCCCGCCGGTCTGGTGGGAGGCGCCGAGCCCCGCGCCGTTGTCGCCGTGGAAGTACTCGTAGAAGAGGAGGAGCTCCTTCCGGTGCGGGTCCTTGGCGAACTCGAACTGGGCGCCCTGCAGGGGCCGGTGGCCCTCGGAGTCGCGCAGGAAGGTGGAGGTGAGCCGGCCGGCGATCACCGCTCGCTCAGGTACGGGTCCCGGCGCCGCCAGGGCGCCACCTTGTCGTCGGCCTCCGCGAGCCGGCGTCGTTCGGCGTCCGCCGCGCCACCACCGTGCGTCATCGCCCGTCCTCCTCGCCACCCGGCATGTGCCTCCACAGTCGGCCCCGTCGTGCGGGGCCGCAATGGCAGGGGCTGCGGGCCTGCGGCGGTGGGTGCCGGTGAGGGCCGCCCAGGGGTGTGCCGTCGGGCCCGGCGAAAAGCACCTGGCACAGCCGGGTGGGTGAACGCTACGATCACCGCGATGACAACTCACTCTGTTGACAGATTGGGGGACCCCACCGCGCAAGGTGAGCGCTGATGCTCACCCCACCCGCGATCGGGGATTCCCGCCTTTCCTTCTGGCTGCGCGTGCGCGAGTTCGCCGTGCCGCCTTCCATGATCGAGACTGCGACCGCCCGCCGCCTCGCCGGTGACTGGGCCGGCGCGTGCGCCGCCGCAGGCTTCGACATCGACTTCCAACTGCGTTCCGTGGCGCGAAGCCATCACCCCGAACTCGCCGCCCGGATCCGGGCCGATCTCCGGTGTCTGGCGCCCGACCTGCTGCGCTGGCACCTGCCGAGGATCGCTCCCGACGGACTGCTCCGCCCGGGGCTGACCCTCACGCTGGCCCGCTACGAGGCCTTCGGGCTGGACGGCGTGAGCCCGGTGCACCTCGTCGCCCGGACACCGCCCGCCTGGGCGGACGCCGGCCAGCGGATCAGCCTCGCCCTGTGGGACGGCTCCGGCGCGGACCACGGAGCCGACGCCGGCCGCCATCCGCATCCCCGGCCCAGCCGACGGTTCCGCTTCGACCTGCACCGCCATCTGTGGGACGCGAGCCGTGCCGGCGAACTGCGCGTGCGGTCGGGGGCCGACGGGCCGGCCGCCGACCGTCACCCCGCCATCCCGACGGGGGCGGTCCCGGACGGGTACAGCTGTGCCGTCGGCCGATGGGCGGCCGAGGCGCGGATCCTCCTCCGCGCCGAGGGACTGCCCGACGGACCGGTCCTGGTGCGGTGCGGTGGGCGGCACCGGCTGGTGCTGGACGTGGGTGGTGATGCGGCGGCTTCAGGGGCCAGGCCCGCGTGGGGGGCTGTGCCCGAGTCCGCAGCGACGGCGCCCGCGCTGCCGGGCCCGGCCGAGGTCCCCGGGTCGGCGCCCCCGCCGCGGGGCCTGTCGGTGGCCGCCGCAACGGCATCCGAACAGCCCGTCCCGCCCGAGCTCGACGAACCCACGTCCGCGCCACCTCACCTGTCCAAGGCCGCCGCAACGGCATCCGAACTGCCCGTCCTGCCCGATGCGGCGACCTGGGTGCCACCCGACCTGGAACTGGTCCGCGCCGGCGCGATCGACATCGCTCGGCTGCACCCGTTGGTGGCCTCGGCGCTGGTGCCTGAGCATGTGCCGGCCGGCCCGTCCGGTCTCCCTGACGCCGCGGGACAGCCGCGGCCCGTCGAGTGCCGGGGAGCCCGGCACCGTATCGGCCTGGTCGACGGGGTGCTGGCCCCGCTGGACCACGCGCCGGACGAGATCCGGCGGGAGGAGTTGCTGGTGGCGCTCGGCGGCATCCCGCTCCCGTGTCTCCAGGCGATCGATGAGGCCCACCGCCACCCGGACTGTCTCACCGGCGTGCGCGAGCGCCTGGTCCACGGTGACATCGCCGGTGCGCTGGCCGTCGTCGAGGGCCTGCTGGGTCCCGCCGCACTGCTGCGCGACGGCGCGCTGCGGGACGCCCTGGAGGCGGCCGCGCGGCAACGGATCACGTACGGGTTGTACCGGGCGGGCCTGATCGGACCCGGCCGCGTCCGCCCCGAGGACGTCCGCCGGCCACGGGTGGGCCGCTCACGCCCACGGCACGGCACCCACCGCTGAAGGTCACGACCCGCCCATCTCCCAGGGCTCCTGGCCCTGCCCTCACTCGCCGCACCACGAACCCAAGGTGATCACACATGCCCACTCGCAACCCCGCCCCCGTCACCGACC
>NZ_JARGEF010000032.1:0-49126 GCF_033794725.1 Streptomyces sp. ID05-39B
GCCGTCACGGACCCGGTCCAACTGGAGGAGGTCCTGGAACAGACCTCGGCGCTGGGCCGGACCACGACGTCGATCGTGCTGTCCTCCCCGGTGCGCGGGCGGGTCCGTCAGAAAACGGCTCGGGCGGCGCTCGCGCGGTGAGCGCGGGCGCCGCCCGGAGCGACGTGGTCGGCGAGGAAAGCGAAGGAACTTGTTTCGGGAAAGGAATGGAGAAGGAAGCCCCTTCATGGCCTCGCCGTGGGCAACGCTAGCACTCAGCCGGGGATCAGGTCGCGCAGGTTTTCGAGGGTGATGACCCGGGAGTCCGGGTGGAGTCCCTCGGGGCGTTCGAGACCGATGTACAGCACGGGCTCGTCCGGGAC
Source organism: Streptomyces sp. ID05-39B (assembly GCF_033794725.1). Classification (NCBI taxonomy): domain Bacteria; kingdom Bacillati; phylum Actinomycetota; class Actinomycetes; order Kitasatosporales; family Streptomycetaceae; genus Streptomyces; species Streptomyces sp. ID05-39B. Next base: position 363 of record NZ_JARGEF010000032.1, read on the forward strand.
GGGCCCGCCGTCCCACAGGTCCACGGCCGTCGTGTCGTCGGACATCAGGCCGATCAGGTAGCGCACCGTCAGATGCTCGCGCTCCACGAGGGCGCGCACGACCTTGGACACCGACACCTGGTTCTCCTCGACCCGGTTGGCCGCCGAGATGCCCTTCAGATACAGGTGCAGCCACTTCGCGCGCCACCGGCCGTCGTCCTCGCGCCGGAACACCAGCGGCAGTGCCACCCGGCCCGCCCCGCGAAGCTCCGACTTCATCCGCACCGTGCGCGGCTCGAAGGGGCGCCCCTTCTGCTCGCCGTCGCGCAGCATGAAGCCGAAGAACGACTCCTCGACCTCCTCGAAGCTCTCGCCGGCGAAGATGTTGACCTGCGGAACGATGAAGGTGGCGCGTACGCGGTCCAGGGACAGGTCGATGAATTCCGAGGCTCCGTCGGGCGCCGCGGTGACATCGCCCGAGTGCACTCCCCCGACCGCTTTGAGGGAGGTGTAGGAGAGCCAGGAGTCGGTGCTGTAGTCGGAGTGCAGGAGCAGCGCCGAGAGGTCGTAGTCGGTCCGGTCCTCGGTCTCCTTCCAGTACACGAAGAAGCGCAGCCGTTCGCCGTCGACGGCCGAGACGGAGCCCCGTGGCAGTACGCCGAGCCCGGCCGCGGTGGCCCTGCCGCTCAGCGGGAGCGCGACGTCGAGGACGTCGGGGCCGAGCAGCAGCCGGTCCGGGGCCGGGAGCCTGCGGCGCAGTTCGGTGTCGAGGGCGGCGATCAGGCGATCGCGGTCGGCGACGGGGACGGGCCGCCGGGCGTCGGGGGTGACCCAGCCGCGGCCCCGGCGGTTGACGAAGATCCGGGGTTCGGCGGTCTCCCGCTCCCGGTTCTGGAAGTGCTCGCGGACCGACAGCACGACCCGGCCCGAGACGTCGGGCGCGACCCGCACCGCGGCGGCCAGCACCTCGTCCCGTACCTCCTGGTCGGCGGCGATGCGCAGCAGGAGGTCGAGGGCGCGGAACAGTTTGCCGGGAGCGGACGTCAGCAGGCGTACCGCGCCGAGGACGTCGTACTCGTCGAGCAGTTTCTCCACCCGGCTGTCGAAGGACCGGGCCTCCTTCTCGCCTCGTGCCACGGCGAACACGTCGGCGGCGTGCGGCCAGCGCGGGTACTCGTGCGGGTGGAGTCGCTCGCCGAGGCGCTTGAACGGCTCGCGGTGCGCGTGCACGTCGGACAACTTGGCGGGGTTCGCCTCGACCACGGCGTCGAGGCCCGCGAGGAGCGCGCGGCGGGCCGGCCGCGAGAGGGCGCGAAACCGGGTCGGCTCCTGCAGTGTCACGTCCCCGCCCGACAGCGCACAGGCCAGCCGCAGCACATCGGTGACGGTGTCGAGCAGGAGGTCGGCGCCGGCCGCGAGACGGGCTTCGTTGACGACGGCCCGGTTCTCCCGGACCGGGATCGCCTCCGGCTGGGGGCCGGGCGCGCACCGTTCGGCGAGGGTCCTGAGGTCGCGCAGGTGGTCCTCGCCCAGGGGCGTCGTGCTGCCCGCCAAAGCCAGGTAGAGGCCCGTGAGTTCGTCGTCGAGGTCGCGTCCGAGGTGCAGGACGGTCACCCGGTCGCCCGCGGAGGCGATCAGCTCGTCCTGGGCCGCGAGCATCTCCTCGTAGGTGTGCTGGTAGCGGCCGTAGGCGGGGAGACTGAGCAGGTCCAGCACCCCGTGTGCCAGTTGCGTCAGCACGTTCTGGCGCGACGTGTCGTCGGCGAGCGCCTTCGTCACACACCGCATCCAGAACTCTTCGGTGTCCGGCACGTTCGCCGGGAAGTCGATGAAGTACGCGTTGTGCCGGACGTGGTCGCCCACCATTTCGCTCACGGTGCGCAGGGTCCGCCTGGCGGTGTGCACGACCGCGGCCCCGGACAGTCCCGACAGCCTCTGCAGCAGCTCCGCCGAGAGCTTGAATCCCACGGAGGTCAGGGCCGCGTCGAACTGCCGTGCGGCGGTGACCCCGTCCCCGGCGGAGCCCTTGGGGATGGGAAGGCGGTGGGTGTGCCGGATGACCAGCGATTCGAGACTGTGCGCCATTCGGGGATGATCGCAGAGGTGTGCGAACCGGCGCACAGGGATTTCGGCGGGCGTCACCGGGTGGCCGGGGCCCTGGACGCGCTCCTCGGGCCGGTCCCCTGTCCGCCCCGGGTTCTGGCGGTCCCGTTCTCGAAGAGTGCGCCCGAGGCGGGTCGGCCGACGGTGTGATGTGGCAGTATCCGCTGCCATGTCGCCGTTGGCCGTGTGGTCCGCGCCCCTGTCCGCTCGTCGTCTGTTCGTCGTGCTGCTCGTGCTGCTCATGGCGGTCGCCGCCCAGGTCAGTGATGCCGGTGCGGTGGCCGGGCCGCGGGAGGCCGGGGCCGCCGCGACGCCGGATCGCGCCCGGTACGACGTGGCGCTGCGTTCCGACGCGGACGGCAGCCACTGGACCGGACGACAGCGGGTCTCGTTGCGCAACGCCTCCGACCGGCCTCTGCGGGAGGTGTACCTGCGTCTGTGGGGCAACGGCACGGACGGGTGCGGCACTGCGACCGCTCCCGCCGCCGTCAGGGTGTCGCACGTACGCGGTGGCACACCGGACCGTCCCGCCGTGAACTGCACGGCTCTGCGTATCGCCCTGCCGAAGCCCCTCGCGCGCGGAGCGCGGACCTCCCTCGCCTTCGACGTCTCCATCGCGGTGCCCGACCGCAATGCCCGGTTCGGCCGCGAAGGTGCCTTCCGCTTCCTCGGCAACGCGCTGCCGGTCCTCGCCGTGCGGGACGCGAAGGGGTGGCACCTCGATCCGTACGTGGCGCTCGGTGAGAGCTTCTACGCCCTGACGGGCGACTTCCGGGTCCGCCTCGACCACCCGTCGGCCCTGAAGGTGCCCGCCACCGGCCACACCCGGACCCTCCCCGGCGGCCCCGGCCGTACGGTCACGCTCAGCGTCGCGGACCGGGTGCGGGACTTCGCCTGGGCCGCGGGTCCGTTCCGCACGGCGACGCAGACCACCCCCGGGGGCGTACGCGTGCGGTCGTACTGGGCGCCCGGCACCCCTGCCGAGGGCGTGCGTCTCAACCGCACGGATGCCGTCGCCGCGATCGACCGGTTCGGCCGGGAGTTCGGCCGCTATCCGTACGGCGAGATCGACCTCGTGATGACCAGCGGGTTCGGCGGTGGCATGGAGTACCCCGGCCTCGTCCTCCTCGGCACCACCGAGGAGGGCAGCGCCGTCGTCCACGAGGTGGCACACCAGTGGTGGTACGGCATCGTCGGCAACGACGAGTACTCCTCACCGTGGCTGGACGAGAGCTTCGCCCAGTACGCCAACGCCCGCTTCTACGGCTGGGACACCCGCGACTGCTGGTCGGACGTCTCCTGGCCGGACGACGAGAGCGCGCTGACCGGCTCGATGGCGTACTGGTCGCAACACCCCGGCGAGTACCACCTCCTCTACACGGCCGGGCCCTGCGCCCTGGCCGACCTGGAACGCACCCTCGGTGCCGACACCATGGCCCGCCTCCTCAAGGGGTACGCAGGGGACCACTGGTACGGCGTCTCCAGCACCGCCGCCTTCAAGAAGGCCGCGCGGTCCGTGACGGACCAGGACCTCGGCCCCTTCTGGGAGACCCACCGCATCCGGTGACGGTCACGTGCCTGGCCGCCGGGGGGACCGGACGCCGGCCGGGCCGAACGGTTAGGGTCGTGACCGATCATCGTCAAACGGGGAGGGGCTCCGGGAATGAGCGGGACGGTCACGGCGGTCAGCAGCAACGGGGAGTACTCGTTCACCAAGCCGAACCGGGACAGCATCACGCTGCTCGCCGGGCTCGGTGTGGAGGGTGACGTCCACGCCGGAGTGACCGTCAAGCACCGCTCACGGGTCGCTCAGGACCCCACGCAGCCGAACCTGCGCCAGGTCCATCTCGTCCAGGAGGAACTCTTCGCCGAGGTCGGTGCGGCGGGGTTCGCGGTGGCGCCCGGTGACCTCGGCGAGAACATCACGACCCGTGGCATCGATCTCCTCGGCCTGCCGGCCGGCACGCTGCTGCGCATCGGCGCAGCGGTGCTGGAGGTGACCGGGCTGCGCAATCCCTGCCTGCAGATCGACAACTTCCAGCAAGGGCTGCTCAAGCAGGTGGTCGGCCGCGACGAGGCCGGGAACATCGTGCGCAGGGCCGGAGTCATGAGCATCGTGAGGGAAGGCGGCGTGGTGCGTCCGGGCGACGCCGTCGAGGCGGAGCTTCCCAGCGGGCCGCACCGGCCCCTGGAACGGGTCTGAGCGAGGCGGGCGACTCCTCGGGCGGCAACGGCAGTTGAGGCGCGTGTGGTCCACGCCACACCGCCCGGGTGCATAGCCGTGCGGGGGCCAGCGCCTTTGTCATGGGTGAAGGGGCGCCGTCCGCGGTCGATGACATGGGTGGTGCCGCCCTGCGGCCCGACGAGGCCGCGGCAGAGGCCGACGTACTCGGCAGGGAGCTAAGGGGTCTACGCCGATGGGGCAGTTGCGGGCCGAGGAGTTCGACCGGTTCGTGGCGGCTCGGTGGCCGGCGTTGCTTCACCTGGCGCGGCTGCTCACCGGCGGAGACCGGCACCGGGCTGAGGATCTGCTCCAAGAGGCCCTGGTCAAGCTGTGGTTCGCCTGGCCGAGAGTGGCCGGTCAGGCGCCCGAGGCGTATGTGCGCAAGGTGCTGGTCCGTGCGGCGGCTCGGTCGGCACGGCGCCGCTGGTGGGGCGAGCACCCGGTGGACCGGCTGCCCGATCCGCCCGGGGTGGCGGACGAGATGGCCGCCGTGGAGGAGCGGAACCGGTTGGAGGCCGTGCTGGCGTTGTTGCCGGCGCGGCAGCGGGCCGCCGTGGTGCTGCGTTATTACCAGGACCTGCCCGAGCGACAGGTCGCGCAGGCGCTGGGGTGTCCGGTGGGCACCGCCCGCTCGCTCACGGCACGCGGCGTCGCACGGCTGCGGCAGCTCCTGGCCGACAGAGCCGAACCGGTCGAGCCGGTCGGGTGAAGGAGGAGCCATGGACCGCTTCGAGCGGGAGCTGGCACGCATGCTGCGTGACAGCCGGCAGGACACGCCCTACGAGGACGGGCACCGGTACCGGCTGCGGGCCGGCATTCGCGCCCGGCAACGGGTGCGGACGGCCTGGCTGGCCACCGCGTCCGTACTGACCCTCGCCGGAGTCGGCCTCGCGCTGACGGTCCTGCCGGGCGTGCTCTTCCCGGGCGGGCCCACCGGTCCACGGCCACGCCCCGCCACTTCTGCCGCGTCGGCCTCGCTGCCGTCGACGCCCCGCACCGCGCCCGCCGCCACGGGGGTGCTGGTGCCGTACCGCACCTCGACGCCCGAGCCGGTGCCGACGCGGACCTCGGCGACTCGAGCCGCCCCGCGGCCGGCTGCCGGCGATGCCGATGAGTGACGTCCGGGACCGAACCGAGGGCCCGCCACCCACCGCCCGACGGCGGACGTCCGCCGTCCTGGACTCCGCGGAGAGACAAGTCATCACGTGAGCGACGAGAACGCGCGCTGGGAGCGGCGGCTGCGCCGCTTCGGATACGGGGAGATCCCGCGTACGTCCGTGCGGGACCGCCTGGTTCCGCCGTTTCCCGAACACGGGACACGCCTGTGGTCCGCGCTCGGGCTGTCCCCGGCGGCGGCGCACCGGCTCGCGGGCCGGTCGGCGTGGGGCGGGCCGCTGCTGGTGGCCCTCCTCGCCGGGGTGCTGCGCTTCTGGCGTCTCGGGAGCCCGCGGGCGGTCGTGTTCGACGAGACGTACTACGCCAAGGACGCCTGGTCCCTGCTGCGGTTCGGCTACGAGGGCACCTGGCCCGACCGCAAGATCGCCGACCCGCGGATCCTGGCCGATCCGCCGGTGATCCAGCTCTCCGACGCCGGAGTCTTCGTCGCTCACCCGCCGACGGGCAAGTGGGTGATCGGGCTCGGTGAGTGGATGTTCGGCCTCACGCCGTTCGGGTGGCGCTTCATGACGGCGGCCCTCGGCACGCTGTCGGTGCTGATGCTGTGCCGCGCGGGACGCCGCCTGTTCCGTTCGACGTTCCTGGGCTGCCTGGCCGGAGCGCTGATGGCCGTGGACGGCCTGCACTACGTGATGAGCCGGACCGCGCTGCTCGACCTCGTCGTCATGTTCTTCGTCCTGGCGGCGTTCGGCTGCCTGCTCATCGACCGGGACGGTGCGCGGGCCCGGCTCGCGGCAGCCCTGCCGGTCGACGGCGACGGCCGGGTACGCCCGGACGGACCCACAGGTGACCGTGCCGGGACGGGCCTGCGTCCCTGGCGGCTCGCGGCGGGCCTGTTCCTGGGACTGGCGGCCTCGACCAAGTGGAACGGCCTGTACTTCCTCGCCTTCTTCGCGATCCTCACCCTGCTGTGGGACGTCGGCTCGCGCAGGGTGGCGGGGGCGTACCGCCCCTACCGCGCGGTGCTGCGCAAGGACCTCGGCTGGTCGGCGCTGTCCCTCCTGCCGGTCGCCACCGTGACCTATCTGGCGACCTGGAGCGGCTGGTTCCTGTCGGACAACGGCTACGGACGCCACTGGGCCGACGGCCGCGGCGGCACCTGGTCGTGGATACCGGCCCCGCTCCGCAGCCTGTGGCACTACGAGCACGGGGTGTACGCGTTCAATGTGGGGCTGCACTCGCCACACAAATACGAGTCGAATCCGTGGAGTTGGCTGATCCTCGGCCGCCCTGTGCTGTTCCACTACGAGTCGCCGAGACCGGGGAGGGACGGCTGCCACGCGACCGCCGACTGCTCACAGGCCATCCTCGCCCTCGGCACGCCCCTGCTGTGGTGGTCGGCGTGCTGTGCACTCGTGTATTTGCTCCACCGGTGGGCGCTGCGCCGCGACTGGCGTGCCGGCGCCATCCTGTGCGCGGTGGGGGCCGGTTATCTGCCCTGGTTCCTGTACCAGGACCGGACGGTCTTCTCCTTCTACGCGGTCGTCTTCGTGCCGTACCTGAGCCTGGCCGTGGCCATGACGCTGGGCGCGCTGGCGGGTCCGCCGGGGGCGGCCGACAAGCGCCGCACACGAGGTGTGGTGGCAGCGGGCGTACTTGTCCTGCTCATCGCGTGGAACTTCATCTATTTCTTCCCGGTCTACTCGGGGTACACGATCCCGCAGGGTGACTGGCGCGCCAGGATGTGGCTGGACACCTGGATCTGAGACGGCCGCGGGTGCGCGGGCCGAAGGCCGTCGCAGACCTGGCCGTCGTCGCTCCACGCGGGTGCCGTCCGCTCCCGCGACTCACGCACTCACGCACTCACGCACTCACGCACTCACGCACTCACGCACTCACGCACTCACGCACTCACGCACTCACGCACTCACGCACCGGCAACGACGTCACCCCACACAGGACACCGTCCTACCGGCTGTTCCCGTCGTCCGGTTCCGGAAGCACACGGTCCTCGTCACGGCTGACCGAGACCCGGCCTCCCGTGCTGGTCTCCGGCTTCAGTTCGACCTGCACCTGATGGGTCGTCTGGCGGTCGACCGATCCACCGAGTTCGGCCGTGACCACACCGATGCGTACTCCGCCGCGGGCCGTTCCGGACTGGTGGACCTGCACCGTGAACGTCAGGCTCACCTTCTCCACGGTGAACCCCAGGGCGCGGCCCTGCGCCTCGTCGCGGGCCCGCTCCAGTTCGCCCCGGATCTGGCGGATCACCTCGGTCAATCCCACGAACCCCGGTCCATCCGTCAACTCGCATCCCCCACAAGCTCGTTGATCCCGTGTCGCCACAGTATGCGGCAGGACCAGGCGCTCGTATAGTTCTGGTATGGGGGCCGACGGGGGTGTCGATGATGGTTCGTCACTGGGAACACCTTGCTGGGCGGTGCGTATCCGGCGGGCGGACGGGAAGATCGCGGGCGCCGGCATTCTGCTGAGCCCGGACCGGGTGCTCACCTGTGCGCACGTGGTCGAGGACAGGGACGCGGAGTTCACCGCCGAGTTCGTCGGCGCGGCGCCCGGTCTCGCGGTGCCCTCGGTGACGGCACGGGTCGACGGGGACGCGTACGTGCCGAACACGCGCGACGCCGACGGCGATCCCAGCGGTGATGTGGCACTGCTGCGGCTCGACCGTGCCAGGCCTGCCGGTGAAACGACACTGCTGCACCGGCTCTCCGCACCCGACCGCGCTGTGCAGATGTACGGCTTCCCCTACGACCACAACGGCGGCATCTGGTTCCGGGCAGTCATCGTCGGCGGCTGCGGTCGCGACGGGCAGGTCCAGCTGAGCCCGACCAGCCCCGGCGAACTCGCCAGCGCGGGATGCAGCGGTTCGGGCGTGATGGACACGGTGACCGGCAAGGTCATCGGGATGGTCCTCAGCGGGATCGGGGACCGGCACGGGAACCTGTTCTCCTTCATGAGCCCCGCCGAGACCATCGTCCGGCACCTCCCCGAGGTCGGCCGGTGGACGCGGGGAAGGACGGCCGTCGACGACCGGCTCAGATCCACGCGCGAGGACGCGGCCGAGGCCCTGCTCGACGAGCCGTTCGCCCAGCGACTCACCCACTGGCTCCAGGACGACGGACAGCAGGTGAAGATCAGCCTCGTGCCCGCGGGCGACGCGGTGCGGGCCGCCACCCTGCGCCGCGCCATCACCCTGGCCGACCGGGAGTTACGCACCGCGGCCTCCGTCGACCGGGCCTCCCTCGATCCGCCCGGCACCGTCCCGTCGGCCGGCGGCCATGACCTGGCCGTGGACGCGGCGGGGCTCACCTCCACCCTGATCGGGGAGCGGATCGCCGAACGCATGGGGCTGTGGCAGCATCCGGCCGACCCGGTGGCCGAACGCATCGGGGCCGCGGACGTCACCCTCACGCTGATCGTCGTCGGCGTCGACGAGGCCGCCGACCCGCCCGCCCTGCTGGACCTCCTCGACACCCTGCGCGCCAGGGGCAACCGCCTGCTGCTGGTCTTCCGCAACGCCGACGCCACGTACCGGCGAGCCCGCCGCGAACTGGTCGTCGAGCCGGAACGGGAACGCCGCGCACGCCTCGTCGAGCGGCTGGAACGGATCACCGGGCCCCTCGCCCAGACACTGCACCGGCGCCTGGCCGCCGTACGGGCCGAGGGCGTCCGGCCCGCCGACGCGGACCTGGTGAGGGCCCATGTCGCACTGGCGACGCTCACGCGCGTGGGGGACGGCGACGGCGTCCCGGTCCGGGACCTGGTCCGTTACGAGCGGCTCGCCGAACGGGTGGCCGCCCGCATGACCACGGCCATCGGCACACTCGACCGGCTCCGCGAGCGGCGGGAGGAACTGGACGGCAGGCTGCGCGGCTACCACGTCCTGCACCTCGACTCCGTCCAGGGCAAGGAGGCGGACCTGGCCCTGGACGCACTCCGGCTCCGCGCGCACGAGCTGTTGCAGGCCCGGCCGTGCGACGTGAAAGCCGCCGAGGCCGCCGTGGAGGCCTACACCCGCCATGTCGACCGCGGGGCCCCTCCGCGACAGGGACAGGGAGGTGCCTCCGCGTGATGACGTCCCCACCGGCGCCGTGCCCGAGAGCCGACTGCGCGGGCGGCGCCGTCATGGTGACCGGCTTCTGCGACACCTGCCACCGCCGGCCGCCCGAGAAGGGCCGCACGTCCCCGGCGCGGCCCGCCGCCGCACCCGAGGCTCCCGCGCGCCGGCCCGCCGAGCCGGCCGCCGACGCGCTCGACAACGACGGCCTGCTGATCCTGCCGCACATCCCCTCCCCCGAACCGTCCGAGGCCGCGCCCCTCACCGCCAGCCCGCCCACCGGCGGCCGACGCTGCGGCGTCGACAACTGCGCCGGCACCATCGGCGTCACCTACGCCGGCGGGCCCGCCCTCACCCACGGCTACTGCCCCCAGTGCGGCCGGGAGTACTCCTTCGAACCGCGGCTGAACCCCGGCGACCGCGTCGGCGGTCACTACCGGGTGCTCGGCTACCTCGCGGTGGGCGGCCTCGGCTGGGTCTACCTGGCGGAGGACACCAGGGTGCCGGACCTGCACGTCGTCCTCAAAGGGCTGATCAACACCGGTGACGCCGTCGCCCGGCGGTCGGCCGTCGAGGAGCGCCGCTCGCTCACCACGCTCCACCACCGGGACATCGTGCGCATCGTGACGTACGTCCAGCACCAGGAGCCCGGCGAGGCCGAACCCACCGGGTACATCGTGATGGAGTACGTGGGCGGCCGCTCGCTCGACTGGATCCGGCGCGCCTCCGAGGAGGAGCTGGCCCACCTGTTCGGCGGCTCCTTCGGCATCGGCCATGTGATCACCTACGGCTGCAAGATCCTCGGCGCCCTGGAGTACCTGCACGCCCAGGGGCTGCTGTACTGCGACATGAAGCCCGACAACGTCATCCACTACGGGCGCGACATCAAGGTCATCGACCTCGGAGCCATACGGCGCACCGACGACCGCACGTCCAGCCTCGTCTACACCTCGGGTTACGCGCCGCCGAAGCCGGAACGCGACGAGCGCGGCTTCCACCTCGACACCGACCTCCACACCGTCGGCAAGACCCTGGAAACCCTCGCCGCCCGCGCCGAGCCGGCCGCCGGGCTCGCCGCCCGCTCGTTCGACGCACTGATCAGACGCGCCACCCATGCCGAATGGGAGGCCCGGTTCACCTCCGCGGCCGAGATGTCCCGCCAGCTGTGGGAGGTACTGCGCGAGCACCAGGCGCTCAGCGGGCACGAGCCGTACCCGGAGCGCTCCACCCGGTTCGAGCCGACGGCGGCCCTCTTCGGCGCGGCGCTCGGCACGGTGCCGTCGCTGGAGCACTGGACCGGACGTCCGGGCCCCGGGGTGCCCGAGCTGCCGGTCGGGGCGCCGGATCCCGGGGACACCGCGCGGGCCCTGCCCGTGCCGATCCCCGACCCGCACGACGCGGCCGCCGTACTGCTCGGCGGTCTGGTGTCCGGCAGCCCCGAACGCATCGCGGAACGCGCCGAGAGCGACCCGCGGCTCGACACGGTCGAGACCTCGTTGTGGCTGTGCCGTGCCTATCTCGACACGGGGGACACGGACCGGGCCGGGCGGTGGCTGGACAGGGCCGGCCGGCAGAGCGGCGCCTACGACTGGCGGATCTACTGGCACCGGGGCCTGCGGTGGCTGACGGACGGCCAGGTACAGGCCGCCGAGGGCGAGTTCGCCGCCGTCTACGGCTCGCTGCCCGGCGAGTCGGCGCCGAAACTGGCCCTCGGCTTCTGCGCGGAGAACCTCTCCGCCGCGGACCGCCAGACCGAGGCCTACTACGAGGCCGTATGGCGGCGGGACCGGACGCAGGGCAGCGCGGCCTTCGGGCTCGCCCGGGTCCATCTGCGCCGCGGGGACCGGGCGGCGGCCGTCGCGGTCCTCGACGAGGTACCGACGACCTCACGGCACTACGACGCCGCACGCGTCGCGGCGATCCGCGTGCTGGCCGGCCTGCTGGACAAATCCGGGCCCGCCGTGGACCAACTGGCCGACGCGGACCGGCGGCTGACCCTGCTCGAAGGGCACCTGTCCGGCGGCGGGACATGGGACCGGCTGCTCGCCGAGGTCCGCGAGAACGCCGTCGCCTGCCGGCCGCCCGGCGGGTGGGGGCCGCGCTTCCCCGCCGGTGAGCGATTCGGGCGGGCGGACACACCGCGGGACGCGAGCGCGCTGCTGTCCCGCTCGCTGAAGCGGCTCGCGGACCAGGCGGGTGACGCCGCCGAGCGCGGTGACCTGCTCGACCGGGCGTACGCGGCTCTCCCGCGGGCCGTCGGTCTGCGGGAGCTGCTCCACGGATGGCGGCGGACGGCGTGAAGGGGAAGGGCCCGCGGGCGACGGGCCGGGAACGGGCCGACGGCCCGACGACGGCGAGGAGCACGGAGACCGTGAACACAGGCGCATCCGCGAACACAGACGCACAGGGCATGCCCGCCACGGGCGGCGGGCCGGCGAGGCGCGCCTCGGCAGGCCTCGACCTCAGCCAGTGGAAGTACCTGTCCGGCGAGGCGCGTGAACCGCAGATGCACGCCATCGTGACCGTCCGGGCGGACGGCACCGCGAACGGCGGCGCGGCCGGCCCGGTGCTGGCGCAGGTGCTGGCGGTGGACTGCTCCAGTTCGATGGCCTATCCGCAGGAGAAGCTGCGTGCGGCCCACCAGGCCGCCGTGGCGGCGCTGCGGCTGCTCCCCGACGGCACCCCCTTCGCCGTGGTCCGGGGCGCCCATTCGGCGAGCGTGGTCTATCCGGAGACGGAGACCCTGGTCCGGGCGGACGCCCGGCATCGCGCCGAGGCGGAACGGGCCGTGCACCGCCTGATCGCGGGAGGCGGTACGTGCATCGGCAGCTGGCTCGACCTGTCGCGCCGGCTGCTGGCGGAGGCGGACGCGCCCATCGGGCACGTCCTGCTGCTGACCGACGGCAGGAACGAGCACGACCAGCTGATGCCGTTGTCGGACGTCCTGGAGGCCTGCGCGGGGCGTTTCGTGTGCGACGCCTGGGGCATCGGCGACGGCTGGGACGGCCGGGAGCTGCTGCGCGTCACCAGCCGTCTGCACGGCCGGGCCTCCTCCGTGCAGGAGGAGGCGGCGCTCGCGCGCGAGTACGAACAGCTGATGCACCGGCTGCTCGCCAAGAGCATTCCCGAGCTGGTGATCTCGGTGACCCCCATGGCCGGGGCCGGGGTGCGCTACCTCAAGCAGGTCTTCCCGACCGAGGTGGAACTCGACGCCCTCGACCCGGGCGGCGACGCGACGCGGCGGTTCGTCACGCGTGCGTGGGGCGACGAGACCCGCCGCTACCAGCTGTGCCTGTCCGCCGACCCCGCCGGGCGGCCCCGCGGTGAGGATCTCCAACTCGCGGTCGTCTCCCTCGACGTGCCAGGCGGCGAGGTGGAGGTGGCACCGCCCCTGCCGTGCCTGGTGCACTGGACCGACGACGAGGCGCTGTCCGCGTACAGCGACATCCACGTCGAACACTTCGAGCAGCATCAGCGGCTCGGCGAGGCCGTCGCCGCCGCCACCGACGCCCACCGCGACGGCGAGCGTGACCTGGCGCAGCAGCATCTCGGCACGGCCGTGCGGCTCGCCCACGCCATCGGCGCCGACCAGTCGCTCGGCCGGCTGGAACGGCTCGTGGAGATCGACGACCCCGCCGCGGGGCGGGTCCGGCTCCGTCCCGGCGTGGCGGCCGTCGACTTCGAACATCTCATCACCGCCAGCAGCCACAGCACGTACGGCCCCGCCTCGGACGCCGCCGACGCCCTGACGCCCGGCTCCCTGGTCGCCGGCGGTCCTGGCGCGGCCACCGTGCGGTGCGCCGCCTGCGACGGGAGGGTGCCCGCGGCGGCCCGCTTCTGCCCGCTGTGCGGACACGGACTCGCGGGGCGGCCGTGAGTACCACAGGGCGGGACCTGACCCGCAGACTCCGGCTGCTCCTGGCCCTCGGGGCCGTCACCACCCTCGCGCTGTTCGCCGCCTACCGGGGCGTGCACGACGACACGGTGCCGCTGGCCTCGTCGAGCACTCCGGGCATCCTGGCCGTGGACACCGCCAGGAGCGCGCTGCTGCGGGCGCACGCGGCCGTCGACGGGAGCGGCCCGGCGGGCGACGCGACCGGTGAGTTCCACACGCAGCTGTCGGTCGCCCACCAGAGCATCGCCGTCGCGGCCTCGGAGAACGTGACCGGCCCGGCGGACCGGCACACCCTGCAGACCGTCACCGGGCTGATCACCGTCTACTCGGCCTGGGTGGAGCGAGCCGGCCAGGAGAGCGACGCGTCTCTGCGCGGGGCCTATCTGCACTACGCGCAACAGGGCCGGGACGACATCGTCGACCGGCTCGACGACCTGCGCGACGAACAGGTGCGGGTCGCCCGGGAGCAGGCGTCGTTCCCCTGGCCGCTGTGGCTGGGCTGGGGGGCGGTCCTGGTGCTGTGCCCGGTGCTGTGCGCGGGGCTGGTGGAGGCACAGCGCTTCTCGCGGCACCGCTTCCGTACCCCCGTGCATCCGCCGCTGCTCGCCGCCACCGTGCTGTGCGCCGGCGGCGTGGCGGTCCTCGGCTGGTTCACCGTACGGGCGCGTTCGGCGATGCGGGACTCGCTCGCCGAGCTGCGTGTCACGCGGTCCGCGGACGAGATCCCCGGGGCCGGTGCGGACGTGCAGCGGTACATGGCGGACGCCGGGCTCTGGGCGTCGCTGTCCGAATGGATCCTCGTGGGAGGGGCGTTGCTGATGGCGCTGACCTGGCTGGGGCTGTGGCCGCGCATCGCGGAGTACCGGTTCAAGGCGCCACGATGACGCGGCCGCGCCCTCGTACGCTCGGCATCGTCTGCGTCTGTCTGCTCCTGCTCGTGGCGGGCGTGACCGCGGGGGTGCGCTGGGCGCGGGGCTGGACGGGATCGGTGACCGTGCTCGCCAACTGGAGCGGCGCGGAGAAGGAGCAGTTCGAGCGGGCCATGGGGCGGTTCGAGGACGAGTACGGCATCGACGTCGTCTATCAGGGCAGCTCCGCCCTGAGCCAGGTACTCGCCGCCGATCTGGCGGCCGGCACACAACCCGACGTGGCCGTGCTGCCGGGCCCGGGGGAGCTGATGGCCTACGCCGCGCAGGGGCGGCTGGAGCCGTTGGACGGCCTGTTCCAGGCGGGCGCCTACGACCGGGTGTGGATGCCGAAGGTGGCGGGCGAGGACGGCCGGGAGCGCACCTACTGGCTGCCGGTCAAGACAGGCCTGAAAAGCATGGTCTGGCATGCGGGCGGCCTGGCGGGCGACGAGATCGACCGGGTCGCCGGTCGGCCCGACGGCTGGTGCCTGGCCATGGAGTCCGGCGCCACCTCCGGCTGGCCGGGCACCGACTGGGTGGAGGACGTACTGCTCCAGCAGGCCGGCCCGGCGGTGTACGAGCAGTGGGCGACCGGCGCCATCCCATGGACGGACGCCCGGGTCCGCAAGGCCTGGCAGACCTGGGGCGACATGGTGGGCGTGGGCGACAGGACCCGCGTCGACCACCTGCTCAGGGACAACTTCGCCCAGGGGTGCCCCCGGCAGCGTCTGGAGCACCAGGGGTCGTTCCGGGACACCCAATGGGAGCCTGTCGCAGGCGACTTCGTGCACTCCGCCGACGTGATCCCCGGCGCTCTGGCGGACTCCGGGCACTGGGAGGTCTCCGGCGACCTCGCGGCCATGCTGAACGCGACCGACGAGGCCCGGCAGTTGATCCGCTTCCTGGCCGACCCCGATGCCGGGCTGCCGGACTTCTCGGCCAACAGGAAGGCCGCGGCACCGGACGAGTCCGAGGACCAGGACCCGCTGAAACGGAAGATCAACGCGATCCTGCGCGGCTCCGAACGCCACCTGTGCTGGGACGCCTCGGACATCATGCCCCCCGCCCTGCGCAACGCCTTCCACCAGGCGGTCCTGCACTTCCTCGTGGCACCCGGCCGACTGGACGGCCAACTGCGGGCCCTCGAAGCCGTGAACGACGAACCGCGCCCGACACTGCCGGTCTGCGGCACCGGCCGGTCGACGACCTGAGGACCGGCCGGACGGCTGACCGGCTCGAGCCCTTGCCTCGTATGGCACGATTTCCCCTCAGCCACACCGTGGGGGGACATCATGCGCACTCGCGCCTCGATCATCGTCGCCGCTGCACTGCTCGCACTCACCGCCTGCTCCTCCGGCGGGGACGACGGCGGGTCCGCCAGCGACTCCGGACCGGCGGAGGCCGAGCCGACCGTCGCCGTCCCGAAGGCGCACGAGGGCGACGACCTGGAGGCGGCCGCGGCGGTCTACACCTCGGCCTACTTCGCGGCCGACCACGACACCGCGTACGGCATGCTCTCCGCACGCTGCCGGGAGGAGATCGGCGCGGACGCCTACGCCGCCCTCGTCGAGAAGGCGAAGGCCGAGCACGGTCCGGACCACCCGGCGACCGACGTGCGGGCAGAGGTGTCAGGCAAGCTCGGCCGCGTCAGCTACAAGGTCCAGGGCCTCCCCGAGTTCGACCAGCGGTCACAGCCGTGGGCACTGGAGGACGGGGGGTGGAAGTACGACGCCTGCTGACTCCTGGCGCTGACGGGTTCGCGGTGGCGAGCCGGCCGGCCGGCGAGCGCGCCGGCTTACGACCGGCGGGCGCGGAGACCGCGGCTTGCGGGCGCGGAGGCCGCGGCTTGCGGGCGCGCGGGCCGGCGGCTTGCGGCTTGCGGCTTGCGGCTTGCGGCTTGCGGACGGGAACGCCCGGACGGCGTCACGTGCCAGCGGGCTTGCGGCTTGCGGCTTGACGGAGGGAACGCCCGGCCGGCGTCACGTGCCGGCGGCGGAAGGCGGGCCGCCGCGCGAGGATTCGGCCCAGTCCGCGACCGCTCGCGCGACAGCCTCCCGGTGGGCGGCCAGGTAGAAGTGGCCGCCGGGGAAGGACTCCAGCCGGAACTCCGCCGACGTGTGGTTCTTCCAGGCGGCGGCCGCCTCCGCGGACACCCGTGGGTCCCGCTCGCCGGTGAGGCACAACAGGGGCGTGTCCAGCACCGCTTCGCCCGTCGGACGGTACCGGGCGACCGCGCCGTAGTCGTTGCGCAGCGCTGGCAGGAACAGGTCCCGCAGTTCCGGGTCGCGCAGGAACTCGGCCTGGGTACCGCCGAGTTGCGCCAGATCGTCGAGGATTTCCCGGTCCGTCCCCGCGTACCGGTGGGTGCGGGGAACCGAGGGAGCGGCCCGCCCGGAGACGACGACAAGGCAGGGTGTCCCGGGTTCCTCGGCGGTCAGCCGCAGTGCCGCCTCGAAGGCCACGCTCGCTCCCATGCTGTGGCCGAACAGCACCAGGGGCACCGCGGGGTTGGCGAACCGCCGCAGAATCGGTACGAGATGGTCGGCGAGGCCCTCGACGGTGGGCACGAGAGGCTCGTCCAGACGCTCCTGGCGCCCCGGGTACTGGACGCCGGAAAGGTCGAATCCGGCAGGGAAGTGCCGGGTGAACGGCGCGAAGAAGCTGGCGGCACCACCGGCGTGCGGACAGAACACCACATGAGCGGCGGGCCGTCCGACTCGCCGCAGCTCCCGAATCCAACGGTCCTGACCCGTCATCGACGCTCCCCCTCGCTCTGCACCGGTCTCCCCCACTGCGCGAAACGGTATCGAGTCGGCGAACAGGGTCCAAGCCGTCCACGAGCGGCTCCTCTCCGCCGCCTTCACGAGTGCCGGTGGTAGGCCTTGTTGGCGATGCGCCAGCTGCCGTCCACGCGGATCAGCAGGAAGACGTCGGTGAAGGTGTCCGTGCCGTGCCGGAGGCTCATGGTCGCGGTCGCGACGGTGGCGTGGACGTCGACGGTGTCGATGAGACGGGTACGGCTCGCCTCGTCCGGTGCCGGCCCGCCGTGGAAGAGAGCGCAGTACTCGGCCAGGGACCAGGAGACGAAGGCGCCGCGCCGGATGCCCTCGATGTGGGCGGTCGGCAGGAAGGCGTCGCGGAAGTGGACGGGATCTCCGGTGGCGTGTCCGCGGACGTAGGCGCGGATGGGTCGGAGGACGGCTTCCGCCACCGCCGGGACCGTCGCGGCGGTCGCTATGTCGGCCTCGGGATCGGCGGGGGTGTCGGTGTCGGCCAGTCCGGCGGCGCTGCGCAGCGGCGTGTCCGACGCCGTGGCCAAAAGCGTCATGTCCTTGGCCAGGGCACGGATCGTGAAGTCGGCTGTGCCGGCCGCTGACTCGCCTTCGAGATGGGCGCGTTTGCGGGCCACCAGCCCGCCGAGCTGGCCGAGTTCGAGGACGTCCAGTGCCCGGGCGCGGGGCAGGCCGAGGGCGTCGGCTTGGCGCAGTGCGTCACGCAGCGCGAGGACAGCGCCGGCGAGGCTGTTGTTGGCGATCAGTTTGAGCGCGGCCGCGGTCCGGGCGTCGTCCACCCGGTGCACGGTTCCCAGGACTTCCAAGACCGGTCGGGCTCGATCCAGCGCCTCCTGGCCGGCGGCGGCGAGAATGTGCAGGGTGCCCTCGGTGGCGGCCGGAACGGAACCGAGTACGGGCGCATGGACGTAGCTCGGGCCGAACCGCCGGGCGAACTCCGCCGCTTCGGCGGGGGCGACGGTGCTGATGTTGAGCACCGTCGTGTCCCTTGGAAGCGCGTGCTGGACCGCGTCGAGGACCTGCCGGCAGGCCGGGCCGTCGAACAGGGCCAGGACCACGAGGCCGGCCCTCGCCACGGCCTCCCTCGGATCCCCAGTCGTCTCCACGGACCCTGGAGTTCTCCCGGAGCGTGTCCAGCCAAGGACGTCCCGGTTCTGGGCGGTGAGTCGGGTCGCGACGGCTGTGCCCATACGGCCCAGGCCGAGGACGGCGATCGTGTGCGGTGTGGTCATGGCTGCCACGGTGGTGCACCGCCATACCTGCGACAAGCGCAAAGGTCGCGGGTCAGCCCTGCGGGATCCGCATATCAGCCGGTCATACTGCTCCCCATGGAACTGACTGTGTGGCTGACCTTTGTGACGGTGTGCCGGCTCGGGTCGCTGTCGGCGGCGGCCACCGAGCTGCATCACACGCAGTCGGCCGTCTCCCGGCAGATCGCCGGTCTCGAGCGGCAGCTCGGTGTGCCGTTGGTGGAGCGCCATGCGCGCGGCGTACGTCCCACACCCGCCGGTGAGGTGTTCCGGCGCCACGCGCTGGCCACGCTCCACGAGGCCGACCGCGCCGTGCGCGCCGTACGAGAGGCTCATGACGGCGTGGCGGGCCGGCCGCTGGCCATCGGTGCGACACCGTCCTTGGCGGCGGGGATCGTCCCGGAGGCCGTCCGCGGCCTGCTGGAGCGAACCGAACCCCTCCGGTGGAGCCTGCTGCCCGGTCTCAGTACGCAGTTGCACCACCGCGTGGTCGCCGGCGACCTCGACATCGCCGTCGTCACCGACGCACCGCCGGGACTGCCCCACGACCCTCGGGTCGACCGAAGGTTCCTCGGCCTCGACGACATGGTCGTCGTCCTGCCGGTGGGCCATCCGCAGGGCGGACTCGGCCCGCTCCACATACGGGCACTGGCCGACCAGACCTGGGTCGAGGACAACGACGGCTCGGCCGCGCTCCTGCGTCAGCATGCCGCCCGCGCCGGCGTCAGCGCACGGATCGACCTCACTGCGGCCGACCTTCCCGGCAAGCTGGCTCTGGTCGCCACCGGCCATGCCGTCGCGCTGATCCCCGGGGTGCTCACGCGCGCGCTGCGCAACGACGTCACCGCCGTGCCGCTCGTCGATCCCCCGACCCGCGGCATCTACACGCTCACACCTCGCCGCGACCCGCACCCCGCCACGGCGCACCTTCTCGACCGGCTCGCCACAGCATTCACGCCAGTGCGCCCGCCGACGCCGTGACAGCATGCGGCCATGCGATCCGACGTCACACTCCACCCCCTCGACCGGACCCTCCTCACGGATCTGCTGCTCGCCGCGGTCGAGGATGCCGACCCGCTGGAGGTGATGCCGCCCGTGGACGGACCGCAGGGATGGACGCCGGAGCGCCGGTCGGCGTTCCTGAGGTTTCACGAGTCGCGCTCGTTGGCGGCGGATCCGGTGGAGACCACGTTCGCCATCGCCGCTGCGGGGCGGGTCGTCGGAGCGGCGCGGCTCTGCCCCGTGGAGAAGCGGGCCGGGACGGCGGAGGCCGGGGTGTGGATCGGGCGGTCCCACCGAGGCGCCGGCGTGGGCGGGGCTGTGCTGGAGTTGCTTCTGGACCGTGCTCGCGCGGCGGGGGTCACCTCCGTGTACGTGAGCACGACGCCGCACAACCTCGCGGTGCGGGCCCTCATGACCGGTATCGGTGTGGATCTCGTGCGGGACGGGGAAGGGCTCGCGGCGTACGTGGAACTCATCAAGGCCTGACGTTCGGTGGGCGCCACCGCAGCCTGTCGGCAGGCTAGGGAGCGGCGACATCGTCGAAACGCTGCTGGAACAGCACCTCACCGTCGCGCGCGTACGCGGTGACCGTGTAGTCGGTGTCCGCCGTGGAGGCGTCACAGAAGACGTAGTACGTCCCCCATGGCGGATGGCCGGGCAGCGTCAACACCGCGGCGGTCTCCGTGCGTCCGGAGTCGAAGCGGACCTGGATCCTGGCGGGAAGCGTTTTCGCGCGGAACGCTCCGAAGTACAGGATGTCCGGTCCGTCGACGCTCCTGCCCGAACTGAAGGAATCGGGACGGATGTTGTCCCCCAGGGACTGCTTCGCCCGCTCCACCGCCGCGGTGATGTCGCCGGTGCCCACCACGTAGTTCTGGCGGCCGTCCGGGAGCAGGGCCATGCTGTGGCCGTGGCCGATGCCCACGGCTTCGTAGGGCGACACGGTCCGGGGGTCTTGGTGTTCCTCGGACGGCGCGGGGCTGGGCAGAGCCGTGGACGGACGTGACGTGGCCGGTGGGGACGTGGTCCCGGTCCGGGCCAGGTCCGTCAGACCGAGGGCCGCCACCAGGCCGATCGCCGCGGTGATCCCACCCGCCGTGACGGCTGTACGGCAGCGGCGCGCGAGGCGGCCTCTGCGCAGCACCTCCTCAACGGGAGCCGGACCGGTGGGGAACATGTCCGCCTCATGGCGCAGCAGTTCGCCGAGTCGCAGGTCGTCGGTCACGGCCGCTGCCCCCCTTGTGTGCCGCGGCCCGCCCCGAGGGTGGCCGCTTCGGACGTAACCGCTTGTTCGCGGAGTTTCTTCAGTGCGCGGGCGGTATGGCTGCGTACCGTTCCGACGCCGGTGCCGAGCAGGCGTGCCACCTCGCTCTCGCTGCGGTCCTCCAGGTATCGCAGCACGACGACCGCTCGTTGCTTGGCCGGCAGCCGGGCCAGCGCGTCGAGCAGCGCACTCCGGTCGGCGAACGTCTCGTTGTGGTCCGGAGCCGCGGGCTCCGGGAACCGGGTGGTCAGCCATTCCCGGACCTTCATCCGCCGTAGCCGGTCCGCATTGGTGTTGATCATGATCCGCCATACGTAGGCGTCCGGGTCGTCCGTGCGCCGTACGCGTTCCCACTTCACGTAGGCCTTGGCCAGGGCGGCCTGGACCAGGTCCTCCGCGTCCTGGTGATGCCCCGTCAGAAAATGGGCGGTGCGGAGCATGCGGGGCCACCGGCTGACCATGAACGCCCGGAAGTCCGCCTCCGTGCTCGTCTTCAATCGAGTCCTCGTGTTCTGCCGCCCCACGGCTCGTGTCCCGCTGTCGTGCCGCTCGCGGGTGAGGAGCACGACAGCGGGACATCATCACCGGGTGGGCGCAACGGTCGTCAGCGGCTTGCGGGCGAGGGCTCGTACGCCAGGTCGGCGAGCACCGAGCCGTCCGCGTCGTACGCGGTGACCTGGACCGTCTCCTGCGGGCGGCCCGCTCCGGCGGCGTCGTAGAAGTACGTCCCCCAGCCCGGCGTGCCGGGCAGCCTCAGCATGCCTGCCTCCACCTCGGAGCCCGCGCCGATGCGCAGGGTGATACGCGCCGGCACGGTGTCCGTGCGGAAGGCACCGGTGAACAGCACGTCATCGCCGTCGACGCCCATCCCACCGCTGATGCTGTTGGGGCGGATGCTGTCGCCTGCGAGGCTCTTGGCCTGCTCCACGGCCTCTTCGTAGTCGTCCCAGGCCACCACGTAGTTCTGCCTGCCCTCGGGCAGGAGCCCCATCTTCGCGCCCTGGCCGATGTCCACCGGCGCGTACGGCCGCACGACGCGCGGCCCGGGGGCAGCGGCAGCGACTCGTCCCGGCCGGCGGACGCCTGCCGCCTTCTTTCCTGCCCTCTCGCCGGCAACCGCTTCCCGCCTGTTTCCGGTGTCCTTGGCGTCGGTCTTGGCCTGGGGCGTCGAGCCGTCCACGGCGAGAGCCGTGCCCGCCCCGCCTGCCAGGGCCATCGCCACAACTCCCGCTATGACAAGTCTCTTCGTCTTCATGGTTCCTCCGGTGATCCGTCCGATCGGTGATCGGTTACACGTCTCAGACGGCAGGCGACCCGGGCATCTATGTCACAGCGTGCCGAATTTCTTGCCGACTCGCGGGCCACGTCGGGGGCCGAGAAGTCCCGGCCGGCGTGTGGCGCGGCGCCCTGGACGCCCACGGGGCCGGATCCCGACCCCGGAGGAGGCCGCGGGCCCTGCCGTCGCGGACCGTGCTCGCAGGCGTGAACCGGCCGCAAGGGTCGAAGATCTGGGCGGCCGGGCTGCGATCGTGGTCACTGCCACTGCGTGCGGAACAACCGACGAACGAAGGAGTCGAGGTGACGTCTCTTGCGGCCTCTGTCGAATCGATGGAGCAACTCGCGACGGTCTGGCGGCACATGGTGCTGGACCGGAACGAGGATGCCGATGTGCGCGACCTTCCGGGGATCTCCGTCCGCTGGGCCGACGGCCGCTTCGCGTTCTGGAACTGCGTCACGCTCACCGATGTCGGAGCGGACGCGGCGCTGCTGGAGCGGCGCCTGGCCGAGGCGGCGGACATCATGCGCTCGAAGAAGTACCCGGGGTTTCTGTGGGTCTTCGAGGATCTCGTCGACGCCGAGGCTCGCGCGGGCCTCACCACGGCTGCCGAGCGAGCGGGTCTCACCTTCGCCTTCCCCGGCACCGGCATGGCCGGGGACCTGCTGCCCGTCCCCGAGCCGACCCATCCGGACCTCGCCTTCGTCCGTGTCAGCACCGACGAACACCTGCGTGCCTACGCCGACCTCAACTCGCGCGCCTACGGCTTCCCCCTGGAACACGGTCGCGACGGACTCGCCGGTTCCGCGCTGTGGAAACGGGACGTACACGCTTACCTCGGTTTGCGGGACGGTGTCCCGGTGACGTGCGCCGGTGCAGTGGAAGCCGACGGCCGCCTGTTCGTCGTACTCGTCGCGACAGACCCCCACTGGGAGCGCAGGGGCTACGGCGAAGCCGTGACGCGCAAGGCCCTCCACGAAGGCGCCCGTGCCACCGGCCTGACGCGCGCCACCCTGCACGCGACCGTCGCGGGCGCACCCGTGTACCCGCGTATCGGCTTCGAACCGAACTCACCCCTGCACTTCTACGCTCTGCGGTAGCCGGCCTTCGCCGACGCCTGCCGGCCTGAGGCCGGGCGTCCTCCCGGTGACGTCGGGAGGTCACCCGGCCCGTGTCGGGGGCGTCGCGCCACGTCAGGTTGTCGCGCCGCCTCAGGGAATCAGGCGGCGAGCGAGGGGGTCAGGCGGCGTCAGGTGTCGGGCGGCGGCTCCCGGCGGAGGCCATGCCGAGCCAGGTATGGGGATTGCCCTCCCAGCACCAGCCGAGCTTGGGAGCCGTCTGGCTGATCCAGATGGCCGGGACGCGACGGTCGCCGGAGCGGGAACCTCCGAGGGAGAAACACTTGTTCTTGACCAGGATCTCGGGGAAGTGGGTGATCAACGCGATCCCTTCCTCGATGGTCAGCAGGGTTCTGCCCCGGCTGTGGACGGTGGCCATGGCATCGTTGGGAACGACACCGCAGAACTCCTCGCCCCGCTCGACGTCCAGCAGCAGATAGGCACGCCGACCGGCGACACCGGTCTCCTGGACGGCGACGAAGCGCTCCAGGGCGCCGGGCTCGAAGGTGCGGTCGACGAAGCCGGGCTTCGGCTTGCCGTGCAGGGTGGTCCGGGGCATGGTCTCCTCGACGGGCACGACATCCCGGGTGACGACGAGCAGGAACGGCACCCGGCCGGTACCGGCCTCGTGTCCGCCGAGCCCGATGTCGGTGACAAGGTCCCGCAGCGGCGTTACCAGGGCGTCGAACTCCTGCGGGGTCAGGCCTGCTGTCGTCGGGTAGTCCCGTTCGACGAGATTGCCGACCTGTCGGTCGAACTCGCTACCCGCGTCGGCCGTCGGCTGGTGGGTCATGTGGTCCTCTCGGAGGTTGCGGCTCTTCGGTTCTTGGGTGCTTCGGTGCTTGGGTGCTTCGGTGCTTCGGTTGCTTCGGCCCTTCGGTTGCTTCGGCCCTTCGGTCGTACGGGATTGGATTGCTTCGGCTTCGGTTGTTTCCGTTGCTTCGGTTGTTTCCCCTTACAGGCAGGGTCGGTGATCAGTTCGAGGGGGCGAGCGGGTCGCGGGCTATGCGGGCCAGGGCGCCGATCTCCAGTGCCGTCCACAGCGCGCCGTCGGGGCCGAGGTTGATGCCGTGCGGCTCGGCGCCGCGAGTGGGCAGGTCGTACGCCTCGATCACTCCCTGGGGGGTGATGGAGCCGACGCGGTTGCCGGCCCACTCGGTGAACCACAGGGCACCGTCGGAGTCCGCGGTGATGGCGTGAGGGCGTCCGGCGCGGTCGGGCAGGGGGAACTCCGTGACCTGCCCGTCGACGGTGATCCTCCCGATCTGACCGGCGGCGATCGCGACGTACCACAGGGCGCCGTCGGGCCCCGCGGTGATCCCGACGGGTGCGGCGGCGGGGCTGGGCAGGGGGTGAACCGTAACCACGCCGTCCATGCCGATGCGGCCCACCGCGTCGGCCTGGTTCATGGTGAACCACATCCCGCCGTCGGGTCCCGCGGTGATCGCGGAAGGGAAGGCGCCGGTGACCGGGAGCGGGAACTCGGTGATCCGGCCGTCGACGGTGATCCGGCCGATGCGGTCGGCGGCGGTCTCGGTGAACCACAGGGCTCCGTCGGGTCCGGCGGCGATGCCGAACGGTCCGCAGTCCGGCGTGGGCACCGTGCATTCCGTGACGGCACCGTCCAAGGTGATCCGGCCGATGCGGTGTGCCCGGTACTCGGTGAACCAGAGCGCGCCGTCCGGCCCGGTGGTGATGACGGTCGGACCGCACGTCGGTTCCAGCTGGTGGTGGGCGGGCTCGGCCCCGGGGACCAGCCGGCCGATCCGGCCGGTGTCGACCATGGTGAACCACAGCGCGTCGTCGGGGCCGGTGGTCAGCGCGTACGGGCTGCCGCCCGCTACCGCGTACTCCTCGATGGACACCTGTGTCACGGGTTCCCTCCCCGTTCGTGCCGGGCGGCGATGCGTGCCACCTCGGCCGGCGTGCCGGCCATGATCGTGCGGACGTGTTCGGTGACCAGGCCGACAGGCCAGTCCCACCAGGCGGCGCGCAGGAGCCGGGCGATGTCGGCGTCGTCGAAGCGTTGCCGGATCGGGCGTGCGGGGTTGCCGCCGACGATCGTGTAGGGCGGCACGTCGGCGGTGACCACCGCGCCGGCCGCGATGATGGCGCCGTCCCCGATCCGCACGCCGGGCAGGACGGTGCTCCGGTGCCCGAACCAGACGTCGTTGCCGACGACCGTGTCGCCCCGGCTGGGCATCGAGGTGACGACATCGAGTGTCTTCTCGGCCCACTCGCCGCCGAACATCGTGAACGGATAGGTGGACGCGCCCATCGTGGGGTGCTCGGCGCCGGCCATCAGGAATCGGGTACCCGCCGCGATGGCGCAGTACCTGCCGATGACCAGCCGCTCGGGGCCGTAGGCGTAGAGGACGTTGCGGTGCTCGAACTCGGTCGCGCCGTCGGGGTCGTCGTAGTAGGTGTACTCGCCCACAACGACCGAGGACGAGGTGACCAGCGGTTTGAGGAACACCACGCGCTCGTGGGCCGGCAGGGGGTGCAGGGTCGACGGGTCAGGGGTCAACGTTCAGCTCCTGGTGAAGGGTTTCGGTGAGGATCAGTTGTGGGAGCCGTTGCGGGAACGGCTGTGGAAACGGCTGTGGAAACGCTTACGGCAAAGGGACCGGGAACGGGAACCGGAACCGGAACCGGGTCGAGGAAGCCGTAGACGCGGTGCAGGCGGTCCCGCTCGGTGATCAGGACGGCGAGTCCGATGATCACCGCTGGTCCGCCGGGCGGAGCCAGTTCCCAGGTGAGGCGAGCCGCGTGGGGGTGGGCGTCGACCTTTGCGGCCAGGCGGTACACCAGGCCGGGGAACCGCCGTTGGGCGGTGGCCATCACGTCCTCGATGGCGTGGCGGCCCTCGGCCGACACGATCGGGTCGGCGTAGCGGGCGTCGTCGGTCCAGAGTGCGTCGACGAGTGCTCGTCGCACGGCCGGGTCGCTCTCGTTCCAACTGGCCAGGAATCTCCTGGCCAGTTCGTCGATGTCGGGCAAGGCGGCTCTCCTCGGCCTTCGCTGAGCGGGCGGCTGCGACGCGCCGGCATGCGCTGTCGTGCCGGGGCGCTGCGGGTTGGCGTGCGGTGCGGGTTGCGGTGCCGTGCGGGTTGCGGTGCGGTGATCAAGGTACGGTCGCGTCGCGGGGCCGGCATCTGTCATGGCCCGGTAGTCCGGTCGGGCAACTGCCCTCGCCTTAAGTAGGGTTGCCACGTGTTGCACGGACGGGGTGAGGAGATTTCGGTCGTCGACCGGTTGCTGGCGGGCTGCCGGGCCGGTCGCAGCGGGTGTCTGCTCATCACCGGGGACCCGGGGATCGGCAAGACGGCGCTGCTGGAGTACGCGGCGTCGACGGCCGACGGACTGCGGATCGTACGCAGCACCGGGATCGAGTCGGAGGCGCATCTCCCGTTCGCCGGCCTGCACTTGCTGCTGCGCCCCGCTCTCGACCGGACCGGTGCCCTGCCCGCGCCGCAGGCGCGTGCGCTGCGCGGCGCCTTCGGGCTCGCCCCGACCGAACCGGGCGACCGCATGCTCGTCGGTCTCGCCGTCCTTTCCCTGCTCGCCGAGTTCGCCGACGGCGGGCCGGTCCTGTGTCTCGTCGACGACGCGCAGTGGCTGGACCGGGCGTCGGCCGAGGCCCTGCTGTTCGCCGCACGACGGCTCGACGCCGAGGGCGTCGCGTTGATCATCGGCGCCCACACCGGCTTCGCCGTGCCGGGACTCCCCCGCCTGCCGCTGACCGGGCTCGACGCGTCCGCCGCCGCCGGGTTGCTGGCCGAGCACGCCGCCACGCTGTCGCCGGCCGACCGGTACCGGGTGCTCGCCGAAGCGCAGGGCAATCCGCTCGCCCTCCTGGAACTTCCGACCGCTCTCGACGCGGGCCGGCCGGCCGGCGGGGGCCAGGCCCTGCCCATGACGGAGACGGTCCAGGCGGCCTTCCTCGACCAGGTGCTGCGACTGCCGGAGCCGAGCCGGCACCTGCTGCTCGTCGCGGCCGCCGAGGACACCGGTGACCGTCACGTCGTCCTGCGCGCGGCCTCCGCCCTCGGCTGCCGGCTCACCGATCTGGTGCCGGCGGAGACCGCGGGGCTGGTCCGGGTGAACCACGACACCGTGCGCTTCCGGCATCCCCTCGTGCGGTCGGCCGTCTACCAGGCGGCCCCGGTCAGTCTCCGCCTGGTGGTGCACACGGCGCTCGCCGACGCCCTCGACCAGCCTCAGGACGCCGACCGGCGGGCCTGGCACCACGCCGTCGTGACGACCGGCCCCGACGAGCAGGTGGCCGCGGAACTGGAGCGGAGCGCCCGGCGGGCCGCCGCGCGCAGCGGCTACGCCGCAGCCGTGGCGGCCTACGAACGAGCCGCGCAGCTCACCCCATCCGGTCCGGAACACGCCCGCAGGCTCGTGCTGGCCGCCGAAGCGGCCGCCGAGGAGGGTGACATCGACCGCATGGTGGAACTCGCGGGCCTCGGCGAGAAGCACAGCGACAACCCGGCGGTGACCGTTCGCGCCGTCCGGGTGCGCGCCGCCGCGGCCTTCCACCACGGCTCGCTCCGCACCGCCGCCGGGTTGCTGACCGAAGCAGCCGCGCTCACCGGGGCCGACGACGCGCCACTGGCCGCTCACATGCTGCTCGACGCGGTGCACACCGGCTGGTACCTCGGAGAACCGGAACTCGCCGACAGCGCCGACCGGCTGGACGCCCTGCCGCTGCAGCCGGACGACCCGCTCACGCACGTCGCCCGGCTACTGACGTGCGCCACACGGTCCGCGACCGGCCAGGGTGACCGCGATCCTGAGGTCCTCGCGCGACGGATCGCGGCCGCCCGGCGGACCGGGTTCGGCGGCCCGCACGACACCATCCTGGTCGGCGCCACCAGCCTTCAGGTCGCCGGTCAGGACACCGAGGCGCACCAGGTGGCGGGCGAACTCCTCGCCCGATGCCGCGAGCAGGGATGGATCGGCCGCACTCCGCCGGTGCTGGCGTGCGTCGCCCGCGCCCTGACCTTCCTCGGCCGGCACAGCGACGCCTGGGACGAGGCGACGCAGGCACTCCACATCGCCCAGGAACTCGGGCACCGGCAGTGGATCGCCGACATCAGCGGCGTCCTGGCCTATTTGGCGGCGTTGTCGGGCGACGAGCCCCGCTGCCACGCCTTCGGGGACGACACGCTCGCCACGACGGAGGCCGGCGCACCCCCGGCCGGCATGGCCTGGGCCCAGTGGGCACTGGCCCTTCTCGACCTCGGAAACGCCCGGTGGGAGTCCGCACTCACCCGTCTGACGGCCCTGCACACCGGCCCGGTCCGACATCAGCTGCCCGGAACACGCAGCGTCTGCGACCTGGTGGAGGCGTCGGTACGGCTGGGCAGGCCGGCCCTGGCGCGCGAGCCGTTGGCACGGCTCACGGACTGGTCCCAACACGCCCGGCAGCCATGGATCGACGCTCATGTCCAACGCTGTCGCGCCCTGCTCGCCCCGGAGGCGGACACCGACGAGCTGTACCGGGCGGCGCTCCGACTGCACCCCGGCGACCGGCAGTTCGACCGTGCGCGAACCGCGCTTCTCTACGGCGAGTGGCTGCGCCGCACGCGCCGTAAGTCCGAGGCCAGGGCGCAGCTCCGCGACGCGTTCGAGACGTTCCGTCGGCACGGGGCCGTCCCGTGGGCGGAACGGGCCCGTGCCGAACTCGACGCCACCGGAGAGGTCCTGCCGAGGAAGGAGACCGTGGGGGCGCTGGCCGTCCTCACCCCGCAGGAGCGGAAGATCATCCGGCTGGCCGCGCGCGGACTGTCCAACCGGGACATCGCCGCGCAGCTCTTCCTGAGCCCGCGCACTGTCGGCTACCACCTCTACAAGGCGTTTCCCAAACTCGGCGTCTGCGCGCGCACCGAACTCGCCACCCTCGAAGGGCTCGAGGGCGGCTCGGGCCCCTGACAGGGCCGGGGTCCGGGCCGACCAGCCCGTGCGGTCGGCGTACTTCCAGCCGGAACGACGGACCCTGCCGCCCCACCTGGTCGAGACGGCCCGTGGGACGAAGACGACCGTGCTCCGGGCCGGCTGGTCACGGCTCGGCGAGACGGCGGCGGAAACGGCTGCGGAAGCAGCGGTGGAAACAGCGGTGGAAACGGCGGTGGAAACAGCGGAGGAAGAAGTCGCACTCCTACGACGGCTGAGGCCGTCACCGCGCCCGCCGACCCGGTCCGTTGTCTCCTTCCGTGCCCTCCTGGCGTGGGGACATGGCAGTACGCAGCCGGTCCAGGCGGGTCACCACCGGACCCGCGGTGACCCCGTGCAGCAGCACCGAGGCGAGGACGGTGAAGGTCACCACGGCCCACAGCTCCCGCTCCGGCACCGGGAAGTCGTGCCGTCCCAGGGCGTAGGCGAGGTAGTAGAGCGACCCGATGCCGCGAATGCCGTAGCTCGCGATCACCCAGCGTTCCAGACGACCCGGGCGGCCGCCGAGCAGCCCCGCCCAACCGGACAGCGGCCGGATCACGACCAGGAGCGCCAGCGCGGTGACCGCGCCCTGCCACGTCAGCGGGGCGAGACCGCCCAGGGCGATGAACGCGCCCAGCAGAAACAGCACCGTCGCGGTGAACAGACGCTCGATCTGTTCCACGAAATCGTGCAGGACGTTGTGGAACCCGTGGGCGCGCTCGGCCGCCCGGATCGTGCACGCGGTGGCGAACACGGCGAGGAAGCCGTAGCCGCCCACCAGCTCGGTCACCCCGTACGACAGGAAGGTGGCACCCAGTGCGACGAAGCCCTCCCGGTGCTCGGACAGCCGTAGCACCGGCGAGCGGGCCATGAAGAACAGCCAGCCCAGCAGCCGGCCGACCAGTAACCCGCACAGCACTCCTACCGCGCACTTGACCGCGACGTCCTCCGCCACCCAGGAGCCGGCCCAGTCCGCCGACCAGCCGCTGCCCGCCGCGGCGGCCAGGGCCAGGGCCGCGTAGGTCAGGGGGAAGGCGAGCCCGTCGTTGAGGCCCGCCTCGCTGGTGAGGGCGAACCGCACCTCGTCCTCGTCGTGCTCGTCCTCGGTGGGCTCCCCCACCCGCACCTCCGAGGCGAGCACCGGATCGGTCGGCGAGAGGACGGCGGCCAGCAGCAGCGCGGCAGCCGGCGGCCAGTCCAGCAGCCACCATGCGAGGAGGGCGGTGGCCACGACGGTCATCGGCATCGTGACGCCCAGCAGCCGCCAGGTGGTGCCCCAGCGACGGCGGCCGACGGGCCGGTTGAGCGCCAGTCCGGCCCCCATCAGCGCGATGATCACACCGATCTCGGTGATGTGCTCCGTCAGCAGCCGATCGTCCACCGGATCGATCTCAGGGAGCGGCAGGGGCAGCAGATACACACAGATGCCACCGACCAGGAACACCAGGGGAAGTGACAGCGGTCGCCCGGCGACCACACGGGGCAGCACCGCCGCGAGCAGCGCCCCCGCTCCCAAGCCCGCGAACACCGCATCGGCGATCGTCACTGCGCTGTGCCTGTCCTTCCGCCGCGCCACCGGTCGGCCCCGCGCGTGCCGCACGACACCGCGGCCAACTATCGCTGAAGATCACGAGCCCGCAGAAGACCGACGCGACCTTGGCCCGAGCCCCGCGTACCCACTGAGGACGTGGCCATCCGGTTTTGGGCAGCGCGTGATCGCTTCAGGAACGTGAGGCGACGTAGTACAGGTTGACCGGGTCTCCCTCGACCGTGTGCGTCTCGACCTTCTCGAAGCCCGCCTCGCTCAGCATGCGGCGAGCGGTCTGCTCACCCCAGACGGTGCCGAGGCCGGCGCCTTTGGTGCTGAGGGAGGTGGTCATGCAGTAGAAGACGGAGAAGGCGTAGAGCGCGGGCCCGAAGGGGTGCCCGATGTTCTCCTCCAGGTTGCTGGACGCCGCGATGTCACCCATCAGGAACGTTCCGCCGTCCTTGAGCGCGCCGGAGATCGCGGACAGCGTCTCGGCGGGACGGGCCAGGTCGTGGATGACGTCGAAGGCGGTGATCACGTCGTAGGCCCCGGTGATCTCGCTGGAGTCGCCGACGGTGAAGCGGACGTTGTCCAGTCCGAGCCGGCCGGCCTCGGCGCGTCCCGCGGCGATCCCCTCCTCGGAGCGGTCGAGCCCGTGGAAGCGGCTGTGGGGGAAGGCCCGGGCGAGGACGACGGGCGCATGTCCCTGCCCGGTACCCACGTCCAGGACGTCGGCGCCCTCGCGGAGCCGTTCGGTGAGGCCGGGCACCAGCGGCACGATGACGTCGACGAGCGCGGCGTCGTACACGGCCGCGGTCTCCTGGGCCTGGAGCTCCTGGAACCGCGGATATGCCGAGTACGGGACGCCGCCGCCGTGCCGGAACGCGTCGACGACCGGCTCGTCCACACTCGCCATGAGGCCCAGGGACACCGTGAGCGGGGCCAGGTTGTCCGGGCCGGCCGCTCTGGTGAGGGAGGCGGCGTGCTCGGGCGGCAGGGTGTACGTGGCCGTGTCGGGGGCGTAGTCGACGAATCCGCCCACGACCATGCCGCCGAGCCATTCCCGTACGTAGCGCGCGTCCAGGCCGGCGGCCTTCGCGATGTCCTCGCTGGTCGCGGGAGGGAGCGTGCTCAGGGTGTCGAACAGGCCGGTCTGATGACCGACGCTGGTGAGCAGAGCCAGCGAGGCTCCGTTGAGGACCTCGAGCAGGCGCCCGGCGAACGCCTCCTGCTTCGCGGGGTCCGGTGCGACGGGATCGGTTGCGGGGTTCGCCATGACCCCTCCTTCAGGGAGTACGGCTCTTCCTCCACGCTACGCCGGGACCGCGGACGGAGACCTTACGAGCCGATGACGGCCGCGGGGGCGGCGACGGGAGGCCCGCGTCAGGCGCCACGTGGGGCGGGTGACCGGCGAGGTCGATGACGGCGTCGGCCAAGCGGAGTTGGCGGCGTCGGGCAGCCGCCCGTGAGGTGCCGTCCAAAGACGGAGGGCGGTCACCAAAAGGCGCCTTGCTCAGTCGGCTGGTGGTGAGGCGGACCGCCGCTCGGCTCTGGCGAGGCGTTCCTCGAGGGCCGCGATGCGGTCGTAGAGATCGACCAGGGTCACGCCGTCGGCGACCACGCCAGGGCGCTGCCAGTGCCTTCGTACGAACTGCTCCCGGCTCTCCTGCGACGACTGGTGGAATCCTGTCGGAGCCGCGGCGGTCGGAGCCACGGCTGTCGGAGCGGCCGCCGGCTCGCGTTCGCTCCGCCCGATCGAGAGCTTCTGCAGCTTCAGCACGCCGATCGCACCGAGCACGACCACGGTGAGAGCGGCGACGGGTGTCAGCAACGCCCAACCGGCCCACATGCGAACCCCCAAGTCCCTGGCAGTGGGCCGACACTACCGGTCGCGGGCCGCCGCTCACGGGACGGGCGGGCGCCACGGCCGTGCCGGGGTGGCGGCTCGACTTCGCCTTCCCCGGCGACCGGAGGCTCAACCAGGCCTGGAACGCGCGGGCCACCCAGCAGGGCAGCCAGGTGCGGGCCGCCAGCGAATACTGGACGGAGACGATCCCGGCCGGCGGCACGGTGAGCTTCGGCTTCAACGGTTCGTCCACGGGAACCAAACGGGGTTCCCGCCTCCTTCGCCCTCAACGGCCACGGGCGCAGGGTCGCGTCCCCGGTGGCGCGGTCCTGCGCCCGTTCACCACGTCACGCCGGCGAACGCGAACCACGCACCGGCCCACGCACCGGCCTACGGACCGGTCCTGGGCGCCCGAGCCGTGGAACCCCGCGGCGTCAGGGTGGGCGTCGGCGCCTGGTGCGGACCGCTGTGCGTCCCGTTCACCACGTCGAACAGGACACGGGTCACCTCGGCGCCGAAGTGGTGCACGTCGTGGCTCATCGCCGACAGGGTCGGATGGGTGATGCGGCACAGCTGCGAGTCGTCCCAGGCGACCAGCGACAGGTCGTCGGGGACGGTGAAGCCCATCTCGGCGGCGACGCCCGCGCCCGCGACCGCCATGATGTCGTTGTCGTAGACGATGGCGGTGGGCCGTTCGGCGGCGAGCAGCAGCGAGCGGGTGGCGCGGGCGCCCTCCTTCTCGTCGAAGCCCGTGGCGATCTGCCGGGCCTCCTCCAGCCCGAGTTCGCGCATGGTGGTCGCGAACGCGCGCGTCCGGATCGCGCTGTGGCCCAGGTCGGCCGGGCCGCCGACGCGGGCGATCCTGCGGTGGCCCAGGGCGGCCAGGTAGCGGACGGCCTCGCCGACCGCGCAGGCGTCGTCGGTCCACACCGCCGGGAAGGAACCGGTGAGGGAGGGATGGCCGACGGCCACGGCGGGCAGCCCGACGCCCTCCAGGGCCGGCAGCCGAGGATCGTCCTCGCGGAAGTCCACCAGGATCGCCCCGGCGATCATCCGGCCGCCCCACCACGCCTTGTGCACGGCGATCTCCTCGTCCAGGTCACGGACCAGCCGCAGCAGCAGGGAGCACGACCGCTCCGCGAGGACGCTCTCGATGCCGGAGATGAACTCCATGTAGAACGGTTCGAGACCGAGCAGCCGGGCGGGCCGGCAGAGGGCGAGGCCGACGACGTCCACCCGCTGGTTGGACAGGCTGCGCGCGGTGGCGCTGGGGGCCCAGCCGAGGTCCCGGGCCGCCTCGAAGATCCGCTCGCGGGTGGCCGCCGAGACGCCGGGCTTGTGGTTGAACGCCAGCGACACCGCGCCCTTGGACACCCCGGCCCGGGCGGCGACGTCCTTGATGGTGACGCGTTCCGTCGAGCTGCTCACGCCGTGTCCACGCAGTACAGGGCGGCCCTGACGTCCTCCACGTCGACGGTGGCGCAGCCGGTGACCCGGATGCGCACCTGCTCGCCGGGCAGCAGGGTCAGGAGACCGCGGTCGCCGACGGCGGCCGGGCCGAGCCGGTCGGTCTGGAGCAGCAGGTCTCGGACAAGGGTACGGGCGCTCACCACGACGTCGACCCTATCCCGCTGCCCGGTCACGGGCTCCACGCCGACGTCGTAGACGGGCCGCGGGTAGGCGAAGTCCTTGTCGGCGACCGGGAAGTGAACGGCCCGCAGTCCGTCGGCGCCTGCGCCTGTGCCCACCCGTACGTCTGCATCTGCATCTGCATCTGCGACCAGGAACTCCTTCCCGGACCGCCCGTCCGGCAGGAGGCCGTGGGGCACCGGGAGGCGGACGACCGAGCGGGGCTCGGCGGCGATGTCCAGGACGCTCTCGTGGATCAGGGTTGCGTCCGCCCCCCACCTGCGCAGCGTCACCGCGGTCCGCCAGGGTTCGGCGGCCTGGTTGACCGCGGCGAGGACCAGTCCGTCGGTGGCGGGCTGCAAGGTCAGGAGCCGGTCGGCGTAGACGCGGCGCAGTTCGTGGTGGAGGGGCTTGGGGCGGCCGTCGCTGTCGATGGCGGCCCAGGAGGTGACGGGCCAGCAGTCGTTGAGCTGCCAGACGATCGTGCCGGCGCAGACGGGCCAGTGCGAGCGCCAGTGCTCGATGCCGGCCGCGACCGCCCGCGCCTGCACGAGCTGGGTCAGGTAGTGCCAGCGGTCGAAGTCGCCCTCGGGGAGCGGGAAGTGGCGGCCGACGCCGCGGTTCAGCTTGCCGTTGCCGTCCTCGGCCTTCTGGTGGTGCAGCATGCCCGGGGAGTCGGGGGCGAGTTCCTCGCCGGGCAGGGCGCGGCGCAGGGTGGCCAGGGCGGGCGGGGCCTGCCAGCCGAACTCGGCGACGAACCGCGGGACACTGGCACGGTATTCGGCGTAGTCCTGGCGGTTCCACACCTCCCAGGAGTGGTGGGTGCCGTGCGCGGGGTCGTTGGGATGGTGGTCCCAGGAGCCGGACCAGGGGCTGCCGGCGGTGTACGGGCGGGTGGGGTCGAGTTCGGCGACGATGCGGGGCAGCAGGCCGAGGTAGTACCCCTCGCCCCAGGAGTCGCCGGCGAGGGCGGGCTCCCAGCCCCAGTCGCGGAAGCCCCACAGGTTCTCGTTGTTTCCGTTCCACAGGACCAGGGAGGGATGGGGCATCAGCCGGACGACGTTGTCCCTCGCCTCGGCCTCCACCTCGCCGCGCAACGGCTGTTCCTCCGGGTAGGCGGAACAGGCGAAGAGGAAGTCCTGCCAGACCATCAGGCCGAGTTCGTCGCAGGCGTCGTAGAAGGCGTCGTCCTCGTAGATGCCGCCGCCCCACACGCGTACGAGGTCGATGTTCGCCTCGGCGGCCTGGGTGAGCCGGGTGCGGTAGCGCTCGGGGGTGATCCGGGAGGGGAAGGCGTCGTCGGGGATCCAGTTGACGCCGCGGGCGAAGATCCGTACGCCGTTGACGACGAGGGTGAAGCCGGTGCCGTGCTCGTCGGCCGAGCGGTCGAGCTCGACCGTGCGGAAGCCGATCCGGCGGTGCCAGGTGTCCAGGGGGCGGCCCTCGTCGTCGCTCAGGGTGAGGTGGAGGTCGTAGAGGGGCTGTTCGCCGTAGCCGCGGGGCCACCACGGGCGCGGGTCGGGCACCTCCAGGCGGAGCACCGCCTCGTCGCCGGTCAGGACGGCCTCGGCGCGGGCGCCGGCCACCCGGGCCTCGGCGCGCAGCGTGCGGCCCCGCCCCTGCGCGGTGCGTTCGGCCTCCAGCCGTACCTCCAGCCGGCCGGTGCCCTCGTCCACGGTGACCAGCGGGCGTACGTGGGCGATGCGGGCGGTGGACCAGTGCTCCAGGCGCACGGGCCGCCAGATGCCGGCGGTCACCAGGGTCGGCCCCCAGTCCCAGCCGAAGCTGGAGGCCATCTTGCGGATGTACTGCGACGGCTCCGGGTAGACGTTGGGCCGCTCCCCCGTGACGGCACGGACGGCCGCGGCCTCGTCGTAGGCGGAGGCGAAGCGGACCTCCAGTCGGCCGGTGCGGCCGGTGACGTCGAACCGGTGGCGGCGGTGCATGTTGCGGGTGGTGCCGACCGGGCGGCCGTCCAGGGTGAGGTACGCGGCCGTGTCGAGTCCGTCGAAGACCAGGTCGGTGCGCTCGTGCGCGCTGTCGTGCCCGAGTTCGCGGACGTAGGTCCAGGCGCGACGGCCCACCCAGGCGACCTCGGTCTCGTGGAGTCCGGTGAACGGGTCGGGGATGACGCCGGCGGTCAACAGGTCGGTGTGCACGCAGCCGGGCACCGTGGCCTCCAGCAGTTCCTGTCCATGGCGCAGGCTCCAGCCCTCGTCGAGCTGGGTGACGTCCTTCATGGTGCGGCTCCAATCGCCTGACTCAGGCCCGTGGATGGACAACGGCCACAACGGCCGACAACCTAGCCCGCCGATCAGCCGCTGTCCATAAACCGGTCTAGTAACCGCTGTTGATTCACTTCACCAGTTCTCGCACGTCAACGCCAGCACCCTGACGGCCACGGTAACGATTGAGTATCGCCCGCTGGAAACCGTAGCTTTACCGGTTAACCCCCGGCTGCCACAGTGCCCACATCCCACCCGCAGAGCTGAGCCGCACATCCTGGGGAAGCGCGGTGGCGGCCAAGCGGTGGAGGGCATCGCGGCGTTCGGCGAGCGGCGCCCTGCGGTCGTCGGCCGTCGCCACGAGCAGGCGGTCGAGCAGGGCGTGCAGGGCGTGCAGAAGCGAGTGATCATCCCTGCGGCGATCGCGGCGAGGGTCGCCTGCGCCGTGGACGCGTCGAAGGTCAGCCCGGCCTCGGGCAGATGCCGCTCCCGGCGAGGCAGCGTCCATCCGAACAACGCTCCCGCGGACACCAGGAAGAGGGCGAGGGCGAGGGCGTGGCTGCGGTTCCGTCGGGCCCGATGTGTGCCCCGGCTGCGATGGGCGGGGCGCGTCCGTACGGAGCCGGTCAGGTACGGAGGGGAACGGTCGGGCGCGGTCCGCTCGCGGACCGGGCCACATCGCCGGTCTCAGCGAAGGTGAGGGAACGTGTCCTGCTGTCAGCTCACCGGTCTCATCCGTTCCCCGGCGCCGCGGCGGGAGACTTCGAGCATCGGTCGCCGTGGGCCGCGCCGCGAGCCGCCCGAGACCACTCGGGTGAAGAGGGCCCGCCTCGCCCGCGCGGTCTCCTCCTACGGCGTACATGCGGTAGTCCGTTCCCGTGGCGCGGGTCAGAGTGGCACAGGGCCGCGCGCGCCGCCATGGCCGTCACGTCGTCGCGTCAGCGGATTCAGCATGCCGCTGCG
The DNA here is from genome assembly GCF_033794725.1 of Streptomyces sp. ID05-39B. Classification (NCBI taxonomy): domain Bacteria; kingdom Bacillati; phylum Actinomycetota; class Actinomycetes; order Kitasatosporales; family Streptomycetaceae; genus Streptomyces; species Streptomyces sp. ID05-39B. The sequence continues at coordinate 37,502 of NZ_JARGEF010000032.1, forward strand.
AGGGAGATGCCGATGCCGCAGAACACGGAGTCCGAGCCCGCGGTGCCGGTGCTCGCCGAAGCCGAGCACGCCGTGCCGCACCCCGAACTCGCCGTCGTCACGCGGTGAAACGTCGAAACCCAGTGACCCGTCGTCATCCGGAGACCCGTCGTCATCCGGAGACCCGTCATCGTGTGACCCGTGGTCACCCGGCCGACCCGAGCCGCTCATGACCCACCCGGGCACTCTCATCCTGATCATGGCAGCGGCCGTACTCGCGCCGCTCCTCGTGTACGCCACCGGCCGCCGGATCCGGATTCCCCTGGTCATCTTCGAGATCTCGCTCGGCATCCTCATCGGTCCCGACGTCCTCGGCTGGGCCCGTCCCGACGACGTCGTCGACACGCTCGCCGATCTCGGGCTGTCGATGCTCATCTTCCTGGCGGGTTACGAGATCGAGTTCGCGGCGGTACGCGGCGACACCCTGCGCCGCTCCCTGTGGGCGTGGCTGGTCTCCCTGGGCCTCGGCATCGGGGTGGCCTTCCTGATCAGCGGTGGCGACGTGTTCGAGGCCTTCGTCATCGGCACCGCGCTGACCAGCACGGCGCTGGGCACGGTCCTGCCGATGCTGCGCGACAGCGGTCAGCTGCGGGGCCGCTTCGGCACCGTGATGTCGGCGTTCGGCGCCGTCGGCGAATTCGGCCCGGTGGTCGCCGTGGCGCTGCTGCTCAGCGGACGTCGCCCGGGCGAGTCGGCGGCCCTGCTGGCCGGGTTCGGGGTGCTGACGGCCGGTGCCGTCTTCTGGGCCATGCGTCCGAGACCGCCCTGGTTCGCCCGGCTGACCGAACGGACCCTGCACAGCAGCGGGCAGTTCGCGGTCCGGTTCGTGATGCTGCTGCTGGCCTGCATGCTGGGCCTGGCCGAGGTGTTCGGCCTCGACGTGCTGCTGGGCGCCTTCGCCGCCGGGGTCCTCACCCGCCTCGTGCTGCGCCGTGCCGTGCCCGGGAGCAGCGAGCAGGTCCTCGGCAAGGTGGAGGCCATGGGATTCGGTTTCCTCGTGCCGCTGTTCTACGTGGTCACCGGCATCGAGTTCGATCTGCACGCGCTGCTGCACGACCTGGGAGCCCTGCTGCTCGTGCCGGTCTTCCTGCTGCTGGTCCTGCTGGTGCGTGGCGCGCCGGTGTACGCGCTCGCCCCGAGGGACCTCGGTCGTGCGGACCGCACCGCGCTGGCCCTGTTCGCCTCGACGTGTCTTCCGCTCGTGGTCGCGATCACGACCATCGGCATGGACCAGGACCTCCTCGCCTCGGACGAGGCCGCGTCGCTGGTGGGCGCCGCGATGATCTCCGTACTCGTGCTGCCCCTGCTGGCGATGCGGCTGCGGTCGACGGCCGGGGACGCGAGCCGAGAACAGGCCGCCCACGGCACCGCGAAGGACGCGGAGACGTGGTGACCGGCGCTCGGGCAGTCGGCCGCTCAGGTGCCGGGCAGGCCCCTGGCGGCGGCCTCCAGGTCCGCGATGCTCCCCGCCATGATCGTCCGCACATGCTCGGTGATGTGCTCGGCGGGCCAGTCCCACCAGGCCACGGCCAGCAGCCGGCTGACGTCCTCCTCGCTGTGGCGGGTGCGCAGGAGGCGGGCCGGGTTGCCGCCGACGATCCCGTAGTCGGGCACGTCCCCGGTGACCACGGCGCCGGCGCCGATGATCGCGCCGTGTCCGATCCGTACGCCGGGCATCACCGTCACCCCGTGGCCGAACCAGACGTCGTGGCCGACGACGGTGTCACCCCGGTTCGGCAGGCCGGTGAGCAGGTCGAAGTGGTCCGACCACGAGCCGCCCATGGTGGGGAAGGGGAAGGTCGAGGGGCCGTCCATGCGGTGGTTGGCGCCGTTCATGAGGAACCGGACCCCGGTGCCGAGCGCGCAGAACCTGCCGATGATCAGTTTCTCCGGCCCGTAGTGGTAGAGCACGTTGCGCGTCTCGAACCCGGTCGCATCGGCCGGGTCGTCGTAGTAGGAGTACTCCCCGACCTCGATCAGCGGGGAGGTGACCAGCGGCCTGAGCAGCACCACGCGGGGCTGTGCGGGCATCGGGTGGAGCGCGGTCGGGTCGGCGGGCACAGGCATGGCGGGCGCTTCCTCGGAGACTCGGTGTCGATGTCGTGCCTTCCCATGATCACAGTGCCACGCCGGTGGCGGGTCCCGGCAGGGGTCGCCGGCCCCGCCACGGCCGTCCGGCCGGCACCGCGGCGTCGCCGCGCACGGTCCGCGGACGTCCGCTCCCGAGCCTGTGGCGGCAGGCGGCCCCATCAGGACCATCGGGCGGCGTGCCACCACGGAACTCGCGTGAGCGCGCTCCATAGTGGGGCGCCATGAGCACGGAACCGATCGAGCTGCCCGAACCCGGGCCCCCGACGACCGCCACCGACCCCGGCACGGCCGACCGGGCCCTCGTGGGGATCGGAATGGCCGCTGTCGTCGCAGTGGTGCTGTGGGCCTGGCTCGGTGACGATTCGTTCGACAGTGCCACGGCCACCGCTCTGGCGTGGGTTCTGGACAACTTCGGGTGGCTGTTCGTGGTCGCCGCGGACGTGTTCCTGGTCCTGTGTCTGGTGATCGCGTTCAGCAGGTTCGGCCGGATCAGGCTCGGCCGCGACGACTCCGTTCCGGAGTTCGGGAACCTCGCCTGGATCGCGATGATGTTCAGCGCGGGCATGGGCATCGGCCTGATGTTCTACGGCGTCGGTGAGCCGCTCACGCACTATCTCGCGCCACCCCCGGCGAGCGATGTGCAGCCCGGGTCCGACGACGCGGGGCGCACGGCCCTGGAGTACTCGTTCTTCCACTGGACGCTGACCCCATGGGCCATCTACGGGATCGCGGGGCTCGCCCTGGCCTACGCCGGCTTCCGCAAGGGCCGCGGCAACCGGCTGAGCGCCGCGTTCGTGCCGCTCATCGGGGCGCGGCGGGCAGAATCCTGGCCCGGCCGGCTGATCGATCTGCTCGCCGTCTTCGCCACCGTCTTCGGTACGGCGACGAGCCTGGGTCTGGGCGCGCTCCAGGTCGCCGAAGGGCTCGACATCACCGCGGGGCTCAACGCCTCCCGCACCACCGAACTCGTCATCATCGTGGCGCTGTCGGCCGCGTTCGTCGCCTCGGCCTTCTCCGGTCTGCACCGGGGCATCAAGTGGCTGTCGACGCTGAACATCGGGCTGGCGGCGGGTCTGATGGTGTTCGTCTTCCTGCTCGGCCCGACCGTCTACATCCTGGACACGATTCCGGCCTCCGTGGGCGGCTACCTGCAGAACCTGCTGCCGATGGCCACACGGACCGGCGCCTTCTCCGACCAGGACTGGCTGGGCACCTGGACGATCTTCTACTGGGCCTGGTGGCTGTCGTGGGCACCGTTCGTCGGCACGTTCATCGCCCGCATCTCGCACGGCCGGACCATCCGCGAGTTCCTCATCGGCGTCCTGCTGGTACCCAGCGGTGCGACCGTCGTCTGGTTCTGCGTGATGGGCGGTACGGCGCTCCGGCTCGAGTCGACCGGCAAGGCGGACCTCGCGGGGGCGGTGGAGGACGGCGCCGAGGCGTCGCTGTTCGCGATGCTGGACGCGCTGCCGATCGGCACGGTCACGTCGTTCATCGCGATGGTCCTCGTCATGACCTACTTCATCACCAGCGCCGACTCCGCGTCGCTGGTGATGGGATCCCTGACCAGCCGTGGCGCACTGCACCCGCCGACGTGGCTCGTCGTGGCCTGGGGTGTGCTGATGGCCGCGGTCGCGGCGGTGCTGCTGGTGGTCGGCGGGCTCAACTCGCTCCAGACGGCGACGATCCTGGTGGCGCTGCCCTTCGTCGTCGTCATGCTGTTCCTGTGCTGGGCGTTGCTCAAGGAACTGCGGGAGGACCCGGGCGCGGGGCCTTCGCGACAGCACTCGATGCACGGACTGCGCAACATCGTGCGGACGATGGTCGGCGACGCCGTCACCGAGCAGAGCCAGTCCCGTCACTACCGGCTCCGGCGGGCGGCCAAGTCCCGCACCGAGTCCGACGACGAGGCATGACGAGCCCTCATGACACCGGCTTCTGGCGGGATCGGCGGCCCTGCCGAAGGCGTCGACGACGCGGGGGCGGGGGACCGCCGGCCGACCTGGCACGCCTCCGTCGCGGTGGTCGGACGACACGTCGGATGACACGGCACGGGCAGCCCGGCCCGCCGCGGCCGTTCCTCAGGTTCCGGGCCGGCCGCCGCGGACTGGTCCGCCGCGGGTGCGGGAGCCGCCGAACGAGCGCGCCGTGAGGGGATTCGCGCAGGTGATCCGGCACGGATGGGAACGGATGGGCGCCCACACCCTGCTACGGCGCGGCCGTGACCTGGAGCTGATGCACCGGGCCATGGGGTTCGCGACTCTGGCCCTGGTCACGCTGGCTCCGCTGCTCATCGTGGTCGCCGCCGCCGATCCGCTCGGGCGCGGCGGCTTCGCGGCATGGCTGGCGGACGGCATGGGCCTGTCGGGGCGGTCCTCGCGCCTGCTCACGGACATCATCAGCCCGCCCCGCGCGGTGGTCGGCACCACCAGTGTGTGGGGCGGGCTGGCGCTCGCCGTGTTCGGTGTCGCCCTGGGAGCGAGCGTCCAGAACGGCTACGAGCGGGTGTGGAACCTGCCTCCCGGACCGTGGCACCGGGTCTGGCGTCAGGCGACCTGGCTGTGCCTGCTGACCGCGTACCTCTACCAGGAGGCGCAGACACGCAGTGCGCTGCAGGGGCCGGAGCGCATCGTGCTCTCGTCGGTGACCGGCATCCTGTTCTTCTGGTGGGGCCAGGGTTTCCTGCTGGGCGGTCAGGTCCGCTGGCGGGAGCTGCTGCCCGGGGCGGTCGCCACCATGCTCGGCCTGATCGGCCTGCGGGGCTTCTCCTTCTTCGTCTTCACCCCGCTGATCGTGAACAACGCGATCAGCTACGGCACCGTCGGCGTCGTTCTCGTGGTCGAGTCCTGGCTGATCGGTGTGGGGTTCGTCGTCTACGGCGGGGCGCTGGTCGGCCGCTGGCTCCTGGATCACCACGGGCGGCGGCCCAAGGAACGATGAGGACGGGTGCCGGCGACGGCACGGTGTCGTCCAGTGGCTCAGGGCCCTTTCTCTGTCACCGGTTTGCGGTCAGTACTCCGCGAGGGGCCCGCTCACCGCTGCCCTGGCACCGGCCGGCCCAGGAACGCGGCGCGGCGTTGGTGGGTCTGCTGCTCGACGCCGCGGACACGGCGGTGACCCGACGGGCGGCGGAGGCCCTGGCCCGGGTGGGGAAGGGGGCCGCCGTGAGGATCCTCGCGCTCGCGGTCGCCGAGGCCGACGACAGCCAGGCCGACTGAATGCAGACCGGCGTGCAGGACGTGACGGCGGGACCGGAGGGTGCGCCCGGCCTCGTGGCGGTCTGCGGGCAGCTTGCCCAAAATCCGCAGTAAGCCGTCCGCCGAGGGGCAGCACAGACCTCGGCCTGGACGGACGTCACCGGATGCTGACTGAGCCGAACTGTCTGCGGGCCGGGGCGTGCTGGGGAGCGGCCGCTTTTGCCGGAGAGTCCCGGACAGCCGTACGCCCTCCGCGTCATGTCGACATGCGCTGCCGGTCGTTATGAAGGGGACAAGGAGAGAGGAAGGACCGCCATGCCGACACAGGGATCCGCGGAGCGACCCACCGCTGAGCTGGACGACCGCTACAGTTCCGCGCTGAATCCGCGGCCGGGTGCCGCCGACGTCACGGCCACCGAGTGGGCCGAGGCCGAGCGGCAACTCCAGGCAGCCGAGATCTTCTGGGTGTCCACCGTGCGGCCGGACGGCCGGCTGCATGTCACCCCCGTGATCGCCGCCTGGCACGACGGGGTGCTGTACTTCTCCACCGGCCCGGGAGAACAGAAGGCGAGAAACCTCGCGCACGACGCGCACTGCGCGCTGACCACCGGCGGGAACTCACTCACGCGGGGACTCGACCTCGTGATCGAGGGAAAGGCGCAGCCGGTCACCGATCCCGCGGTGCTGGAGGAGGTGATCGCGGCGCACGAGGCGAAGTACGGGCCCCACATCACCTCGGCCGAGGGCACCTTCCACGGGATCGGGGACTCGTTTCGGACGGGGGACGCCATGGTGTTCGCGGTCGCCCCGACCGTGGCGTACGGCTTCGGCCGGGACGACGGGGTCTACACCCATACCCGCTGGACGTTCTGAGCTGCCGGGCACCACTGCGGCCGCCTGCAGCGAGGGCAACCTCAGTGGTGCCCGCCGCGGACGGCACGGGCGCGCGGGCGTCGCGCCCGAACCGATCAGTGACGCAGCATGCGGCGGCAGGCACCGAGGGCGGAGGTCGCGGGCCCTCGGTGTCCGGTCAGGCCATCGGCGAGGAGGGATACGCCGACGCCCAGTATCCACGCGTCCTTGGCCAGCGGGATTCCCTGCTCCGTGGGGCGCAGACTGCCTTCCTGGCGCATGCCCGGCGTCCGCAGGTACAGGCCCAGGGTGCCGCACGAGAACCCGGTGAGCGCGGCCCCCGCGACAGCCGCGGGCACGACCGGCAGGAGCAGGGCGGCGGCAATGGCGATCTCGCCCGCCGACAGCAGCCTGGTGAACTTCTGGGCGTCGAGCGTGCCCAGGAAGGGGTATGTGGTGGTGGCGAACTGATGGACCTTTTCAGCGGTGGCCTCGTCCGCGTCACGTTTCGACAGCCCCGAGTTGAGGAAGAACGCGCCGACCGTGAGCCTGAGCGGTACTTGCCGCGCCGCGCGGCCCCATGCCGAGTGCGATGCCATGCCGAGCCTCCCAACGTCGTCCCCGGCTACCACCATGGCATCCGCTCGAACCATGTCAAACCGGGGTAAGTCGCCCGTGCTCGCTGTGCGGCATCGGCGTGTGGGCCGCCGCCGAGAAGCCGGGCGCGGGATGGGGTGCTCGCCGCACTGCCGAGTGCACGGCTCCCACGGTCACAGCGCTCGCGTCCCACCACAAGGATCCGTGGCCGCCCGAGGCCAGGGTCCGACCACGGCTCCCCGCCGCGGGCCGGCGCCGCCCCGGGGACCCGCGTGGCTCCGAACGGGTGGACTCGCAGGGGGCCGTGCCGGGCGGGGGCCCCGGCCCGGGACGCGGGTGGTGACGTAGCCACCCGAGCCCCCGATCCGGAAGAGGCGTCCCGTATGAGACGTATCCCGTCCCGCCGTCTGTTCACCGCAGCGCTGCTCGTGGCGTCCGTTCTGGCCCCCATGACGGCGATGCCCGCCACCGCCGTCCACGCCACATCCGCAGTCGACGCCGCGGCCGTCGACCGAGCCGGGGCCGTCGACCGCCATGACAAGGACGACTGTCCGCCGGACGGCCTCGGCCCCGAACTGACCGCCCGGCTGGACGAAGCCGTCGAGGACGTCCGGCGGCAGGCCGGCATTCCCGGCCTCGTGGTCGGACTGTGGATGCCGGGGAAGGGAAACTACGTCCGCGCCACCGGTGTCGCCGACACCGCCACCCGCCGGCCGATGACCACCGACCAGTTCATCCGGATCGGCAGCGAGACCAAGACCTTCACGGTCACCGCGCTGCTCAAGCTCGTCGACGACCACCGGATCCGGCTGGACGACCCCATCTCCGCCTACGTGCGCGGCGTGCCGGGCGGTGACCGCATCACCCTGCGGCATCTCGCCGAGATGCGCAGCGGCCTGTTCCCCTACAGTGCCGACCCGGACTTCGTGCACGATCTGCTGAGCGACCCCAGCCGTACGTTCACCCCGCGGCAGGTGCTCGCCTACGGCTACAAGCACCCCAACACCTTCGAGCCGGGGCAGGAGTTCCAGTACTCCAACAGCAACCTCATCCTCCTCGGCCTGGTGATCGAGAAGGTCAGCGGGCAGCGCCTCGCCGACTTCATCGACCGGCGCGTGCTCCGTCCGGCCGGCCTGCACCACACGCTGTTTCCCGAGGACGCCGAGTTCCCCGAGCCTCATCCGCGCGGCTACACCGACCAGACGCTGGACGGCGAGGTCGCCGACGCCACCGACTGGAACCCCAGCTGGGCCTGGGCGGCCGGGGCGATGATCTCCGACCTGCACGACCTGCGCCGCTGGGCCAGGATCGTCGCCACCGGCACGCTGCTGAGCCCGCGGACCCAGGCGGAGCGGCTCAGGACCCTGCCGACCGGCTACCCCGGAACGAGCTACGGCCTCGGCATCTTCGAGTCCGGGGGCTGGATCGGGCACAACGGCTCCATCCCCGGCTACGAGAGCGTCACCGTCCACCTTCCCTCGCAAAAGGCCACGCTCGTCCTCATGCTCAACACCGACCGCATGTACGAAGGCAAGGAGCCCTCCTCCCTCGTCGCCCGCGCCATCACCGAGATCGTGACTCCGGACAACGTCTACGACCGCCCCGTCCCGCCCCGCTAGGACGGCGGCGCAGCAGCGGACCCAGGGGGCCGCCGGCGCGCATCGTGGCGTGGGTATCGTGATCGCGCATCCCGGCCGCAGGGCCGTCCCGCCGCCCACGTCAGGATTCACGTGACCGAGACCCGAGCGCTCGCCGCGCCCCGTCCTCTGCTGCTGACCGACGGCCGGGACGCCGCCTCCGCCTGGACCCTCGATCCCGCGATGCGGCACCTCAACCACGGCTCGTTCGGCGCGGTGCCCCGGGTGGCGCAGGAGCGGCAGAGCGCGCTGCGCGGCGAGATGGAACGGGCGCCGGTCGCCTGGTTCCCGCGGCTGCCGGGCCGGATCGCCGCCGCCCGCTCGGAGATCGCCGGCCATCTCCGCGTCCCGGCGCGGGACTTGGCGCTCGTCCCCAACGCGAGCGCCGGCGCGAGCGTCGTCTACACCGCCCTCGGCGCGCGTCCGGGCGGCGACATCGTGGTCACCGACCACGGCTACGGCGCCGTCACGATGGGCGCCGAGCGGCTCGCCCGGCGCTGGGGCGCACGCGTACGCACCGCCCACGTCCCCCTCGACGCCGATGCCCGGCAGGCCTGTACGGCGGTGATGTCGCAGGTGGACGAGCGGGTCGCGCTCATCGTCCTGGACCAGATCACCTCCGCCACGGCCCGGCTGATGCCGGTCGGCCTCGTCGGCTCGGAGGCCGCCCGGCACGGCATCCCGCTGCTCGTGGACGGCGCGCACGCCCCCGGCCTCCTCCCTGCGCCCATGGAGGGGCTGGCCTGCGACGCCTGGGTCGGCAACCTCCACAAGTGGGGATGCGCGCCCCGTGGCACCGCCGCGCTCGTGGCCCGGGGCGCGCTGCGCGAGGAACTCCATCCGCTGATCGACTCCTGGAGCGCCGCAAAGCCCTTCCCGGACCGCTTCGACCAGCAGGGCACGATCGACGCGACCGGATGCCTCGCCGCCCCCGCGGCACTCGACTTCGTCGACCGCACCTGGGGCTGGGACACGGCCCGCGTCTACATGCACGAACTGGCCGCATACGGCGCTCGCGTGGTGGCCGAGGCGTTCGAGGCCTCGGGCGGCCCGGCGGAACCGGTCGACGCCGGGATGCCCGTGCCGGGAATGCGCCTGGTCCGGCTCCCGGAGGGCCTGGGCGCCACCCGGATCGAGGCCGACGCCCTGCGCGACCGGGCGACCGAGGAACTGGGTGTCGAGGCCGCCTTCACCAGCTTCGGCGGAATCGGTTACCTGCGGTTGTCCGCCCACGTCTACAACACACCGGGCGACTACGAGTACTTCGCCGACGCCTGCGTACCCGTCGTCGAGAGGTGGGCTCGGGAAGCCCGCAGCGGACGCTGACACTCCCCGGGGCACGTCGCGCCGGGTTCGCGCGCCGTGGCCCGCGTGCGCGGTGACGGCTCAGGTTCCACTCTGGACTCATGGCTAACGCGATGCCCGTCGTCGTCTACCCGCCCGCCGAGGACGGCGGCCGGCGCGTCCGCGCGGGCAACCAGTTCCTCGGCATGGCCTACGGCCTCCTCGACGTCGCCGAGTTCTTACGCCTGGCGGGCCTGGAAGGCATCGACGACCTCGACGTGGCGGGCATGGCGGAGATCGAGTGGCGTGGGGGCGGACCGGAGGTGTGGCAGCGATGAGTCCCGTGCGGCTCCGGGCGGGACCGGGGCCACTACCCGTCCCCATGTGACCAGCCGGCCCTTGAGCGGTGGGCGGGCCAGAACTCCGGTCCCTGCGCATCCACGCAGCGCCGATCGCCGCCGGGGTCCGGGCAGGAAGAGGTCCGTCGTGCATCCAGGGAAACGTCAGGAGCGGCCTCGTTTGAACGAGTGCTTCAACGAGTCCTTCATGCCCAGGGCTCGGTGCCGGATGATGGTCACCTTCTGACGGATCGTGGCTTTCACCTCGTCCGTCCTGCCCTCGGCCTCGAGGCGCTCGCTACCGGTGATCCTCCCGACGAACACTTTGAACCTGGCCTTGGCCTGATCCCTGGCGCCACTTCTGACCATGGTGATCCCTCCATCGGACCGTTCTTACATGCCACGCTAGGTTGGAGAGAGTCATCGCGCTTGGTCACGCCCATCGGCGGGGTGCGGTGGCAGCCCGGACTGCGGTCGCCGCGTCAGGATCCAACGGATCGGACCTGACCGGACCGGCAGCGCCCTGCCCACTGTGCCGCCCGGGACAGACCTTCCCTCCTGCCCCGAAACTCCGCACGGGACAAGCGCACAGGCTTCGGCCGAGCCGGCCCAAGGGCCCGAGAGCCGACGCGGTTGCGGACTCGCTGAGAGGAGGATCCTTAGCGAGTATGGGAAGTGGGCGTATGGGTGCCCGAGGGTGGCAGCCCAGGTGCCGTCAGCAGGAACGGAGCCGTTGTGACGGGTGACGAAGGCGTGTTGTCGGATCTTCTGGCGCGCTCACACCGAGTGTCACCTCGGGACCTTCCGTTGCTGATCGACGATGCCGGGCGGCGCCTCGGTCTGTCCAGCGCACGCCTCTACGTCCCCGACCTTCAGCAGGTCCAACTGATCGCCTTGCCGTATCCGGCCGGGCAGGACACACCAGCACTGGACATCGACGACTCGGTGGCCGGCCTGGCCTACCGTACGCAGCGAATTCAGCGCACGCGTGACGGCGGCACAGCATGGCTACCGTTGATCGACGGAATCGAGCGCCTGGGCGTCATGATGGTCGCAGCACCCGACCTCGATCCCCACCTGCTGGAGTCCTGTACGGCGCTGGCGGGGCTGACCGCCTTGTTGGTGGCGTCCAAAGCGACCTACAGCGACCTGTTGGTCGCGCGCGAGCGTTCCAGGGCCATGACCATCCAGGCGGAACTGCTGTGGTCGTATCTGCCTCCGCGGGCCATCGGCACTGACCAGGTCACCTCGAGCACCGCTCTGGAACCGGCCTACGACATCGGCGGGGACGCCTTCGATCACAACCTCACCGAGAACGTCCTGCACCTGGCCCTGCTGGACGCCATGGGCCACGACCTGGCCTCGGGCGGTTCCAGCGCGGCCGCTCTCGCCGCCTGCCGCGCCACCCGCCGCGACGGCGGCACCCTGACCGACATCGCCACCACCATCGACCGAACCCTGGACCTGTGGATTCCGGGCCGCCTCCTGACCGCAGTCATCGCCAACCTCGACATCACCAGCGGCTGGCTCACCTGGATCAACTGCGGCCACCCCCCGCCCCTGCTCATCCGGGACGACGCCGTCCAGGAC
>NZ_JARGEF010000330.1:0-7129 GCF_033794725.1 Streptomyces sp. ID05-39B
GTTTCACCGCGGCGGACTTCTAGCGGCCCGCGCCGGGATTTCCGGCGCGGGCCGCTAGAAGTCCGCCGCGGTGAAACGGCCGAGGTGCTTGGTGCGCATGGCAGGAAGGATGCCTCCGCACCCGCCGCGTCAACCCGCTGGACGAGCGCCGGGTGCGGAGGCATCCTTCCTGCCATGCGCACCAAGCACCTCGGCCGTTTCACCGCGGCGGACTTCTAGCGGCCCGCGCCGGAAATCCCGGCGGGCCCCGGAGGTCTGCCATGTCCCGCACCGTCCACCACATCCGACCCCGACACCGCAACCGCCACCCGGCCCCCTGGTCGACCCACTGGGCCGGACTGCGCTCCGGGCACCGCCTCGTCCAACTCCGGTTCACCAGCGAGGAGTTCGCCCGTGCGCAGCGCGAGGGACGCCGCCCGCGTCCCGTCCCCGTCCGGTCGGCCTTCACCGCCTACACGTACCCGCGCTCGCTCAACGCGAGAGTCGACGGCCCGTACGAGTCGCGTGCCCGAGCCGCCCTGGCCGTCTTCCGTACGACTGCCCGCAACCGTCTGCGAGGGGCTCCGCCCGGCGCCCTCCTCGACATCGCCGACGACCTGGACCACCCGCCGACCCGTCACCGGCACGGCAACCTCCGGGACTTCTGACGGACGCCGCCGTCTTCCGTGACCGCTGACCGCTGACCGCTGACCGCCGACCGCCGACCGCCTCGCGACATTGCTCTCCCTGCGTCCGAGCCGTAGCCCTCGGCGGCTCCCGCGCCCGGCCGCGTCCCTCCCAAACAGCAGCCGCGCCGGCAGTTGCGTTCATAAAGAACGCGGGATACGGGCCAGGTGTCACCTTCCCGAAACGCGGCCGTCCCAGCTTCTCCAGGATCGCCCCGTACGGTGGAGACACAGCCTCAGCACCAGCCCCGGCCACCGTCGCCCGAAGGCACATCCCCGCCCTCGTCCGAACGGAGCTTTGTGTCCCCGCGTCCCACCGTTGCCGTTCGCACACTCCCCGCCCTGCCGCCCTGGCTCGCGCACGCCCTGCGCGCCCAGCGGGGACCCGTCCCGTGGAGTGCCGTCGTCCGTGGCGCACTCGCCGCGGGGCCGCTGCTGCTCGCCGCCGTCCTCGTCGGTCACACCTCCCTCGGGGTCGTCGCCGCCATCGCCGCCATGCTCGCCGGGATCAACGACCGGCCCGGCAGCCGGCGCACCGCGGTCCGGCGGCTCGGGGCGCCTGCTCTCGCCGGGGCGGCCGGAGTCCTCGTCGGTACGTATGCCGGGGACCACGCCGGCGCGGTCGTGCTGACGCTCGTCCTGACCGCGCTTGGCCTCCTGGCCGGCGGGATGAGCGCCATCGGGCCCGTCGCGTCCGGGGGCGGGACCCAACTGCTCGTCGCGGCGGCCATCGGCGCCGGGATGCCGCTTCCCGACAGCGGCTGGGTGCGGGCCCTCGCCTTTCTCGCCGGCGCGGGCTGGCTGATCGTGCTGCGGCTCGCGCTGCCCACCCCCGGCGCGCTGGCCGGAGACTTCCGCTTCGACGGGGAACGGGCGGCCGTGGCCGCCGTCTACGAGGCCGTCGCCTCTCTCCTCGACGCGGCGGGCACCGAGCACGCGACCGCCCGCCGCGCCGCCCTCACCGCCGCTCTCGACCAGGCCCAGGACGCCCTCGCGGGACCCCGGCTGCGGCGCTACGCCAGTTCGGCGGCCGAACGCCGGCTGCACGCCCAGTACGCCGCCGCCCTGCCCCTCGCCGAGGCCGCCACCGCCCTCGCCTGGGCCGGTGAACCCCTCGGCGGCCGGGCCGCCGCTGGACCCCGGCGCCTCGCCGCCGCCGTACGCGAGAGTGCGGCCACCGGGCCGCTGCCCGCGCCCGCCCGGTCCGCGCCCGCGCTGCGCGCCCTCGACGACGCCCTGCTCCAGGCCGCCCACGCCTTCGACCAGGACGGCGGCTCCGACCTCCACACCCGCCGGCGTGGCGCCCGTGACCTGTTGCGGACCGCCTTCGGCGCCGGTGGGCGGGAGTACGGGCTGCGGGTCGCCCTCTGCTTCGGCGCCAGCGCCGCCATCGCCCAGGCCCTGCACCACTCCCACTGGTACGGGCAGCACACGCACTGGTACTGGCTGCCCGCCACCGCCGTCTTCCTCGTCAAGCCCGACCTCGGGCCGCTGGTCTCGCGCGTACTGTGCCGGGCCGCGGGGACCGTCCTCGGGGCGCTGCTCTTCGCGGGATTCGCCGCCGTGCTGCCCCACCCGCAGGGGCTCGTGGCGCTGGTCGCCGTCTGCGGGGCGCTGATCCCCGTCTCCACCCGGCACTTCGCCGCCCAGACCGCCGTGGTCACCGTCCTCGTCCTGTCGCTCGTCATGGTCGGCGGGGAACCCCAGGCCTCCGTCGGGCGGATCGGGGAGACCCTGCTGGCCTGCGCGCTCGTGCTGATCGTCGGGCATCTGCCGATGCCGGGGGAGCGCGGCGGGCACGTGCGGGCCCGGCTCGCCGCCGCCGCGGGCGCCGCGCACGCCTACCTCGCGCACGTACTGGCCGGCCAGGACGGCTCCGACGGCCGCGCCGCCCGCTGGACGCTGCGCCGCGAGGCCTACCGGGCGCTCTCCGAGGCCCGCGCCGCCATCGCCCTCTCGGCCGCCGAACTTCCCGCGCTCGCCCGGCACACCGAGGGCACCGACGAGGTCGCCGCCCTCCTCGAACGACTTGTCGACACGACCACCGCCGCCGCCGTCCACCTCGACGACACCGGCCACCTCGACCGCCGTCACGGCGACCGGCTCACCGAACTCCTCGGCGAACTGGCCGCACACCGCGAACGGGTGGGACTGCCGACCGCCGTCACAGGCCTCACGGCTGCCGTGTGAACCACGGCCGCCGCGAGGCCGGACGAGGGGTCCGCTCGCGTGAGCCCTGGCGTACGGCGTGGCCGGAGCGGCCGGAGCGGTCGGAGCGGTCGGAGCGGTCGGAGCGGTCGGAGCGGTCGGAGCGGTCGACGCGTACGGCCGGGCGCGCGGGCGAGGACGGGGAGGTCGCGTTCCAGGGTGCCGGTGCCGGTGCCGCGGGCGAGGAGGATGCCGGTGTCGGGGATGCCGGTACGGCGGCCACGATCCCGGCCACGTCGGCGGCGGCGGCGGTGACGGCGTCAAAGAAATCGTGGGCCGGCGATGAGTTCCGACGGTGGCACCAGTCACCACCCGGAACGGACCGCTGCAACAGGAGGGGCCCATGTCGCTTCCGGAGATCGTCTCGCGCGAGGAATGGCACGCCGCACGCGAGGAACTGCTGGTCAAGGAGAAGGTGCTGACACGCGCGCGGGACGCGCTCAACGCCGAGCGACGCCGACTGCCGATGGTGGAGATCACCGAGGAGTACGTCTTCGACGGCGGCGACGGCAAGGCGAGCCTCCTGGACCTCTTCGACGGAAGCCAACAACTCGTCGTCCACCACTTCATGTTCGCGCCCGAATGGGAGGCCGGCTGCCGCAGCTGCTCCGCCTTCCTCGACCAGATCGGCCACCTCGCCCATCTGAAGGCGCGCGGCACGTCGTTCGCCGTGGTCTCCCGGGCACCCTTCCCGAGGATCCTGCCGTTCAAGGCGCGCATGGGCTGGACGCTGCCCTGGTACTCCTCCTACGACAACGGCTTCAACCGGGACTTCAGGGTCACTTTGGAGCAATCCGGGCAATTGACGGAACGGCCGGGCCTCAGCTGCTTCCTGCGGGACGGCGGCCGGGTCTTCCACACCTACTCGGCGTACGAGCGCGGGCTCGACGGGCTCGGCTCGACCACCTCGCTGCTCGACCTGACGGCCCTCGGGCGCCAGGAGGAATGGGAGGAGCCGAAGGGCAGGGCGTCGGGTCTCGGCGCCCCCGCGGGCAGTGACCGCATCCGTTATCACGACGAGTACGAATTCTGACGCGGAGCGTAGCCGGTACGTTCAGAAGGTGACCGGATCCTCACACTCTGCGTTGAACCTGTGTCAACTACGTCTCAGTCATGTCACTGGCCGAGGCGTTCCGCCTCCGAACAGCGTTAACTCCTACAAGTACAACGCTTATCGGAGGTGCGAGATGGTGAACGGGCGAACAGTGCTCGAACGCTTTCCCGCGGGCGGGCCGCGTGGGTCGTGGCCCGCGGAGGAGTTCGCTCAGGCACGGCGCATGGAGGGACTGGCCGCCGAGGTTGTCATGGACCTCGCGAGCGACACGTTCCTGGTGGTCGTCCGGGGCGGCGAAGCCACCGACTGACCCCGGGATCAGCCCGCTTTCGAGGCGTGCACCCGGCCCGTGGCCGGGCTCGTGAACTGCCCCGCCTGAAGCGCGTACAGCTCCGCGTAGACCCCACCCTCGGCCAGCAGCTGCTCCGGGGCGCCCGACTCCACCAGCCGGCCCTGCTCCAGGACGTGCACCAGGTCGGCGTGCCGGACCGACGCCAGCCGGTGCGTGATCAGTACGACCGTCTGACCGCCGTCGGCCAGCGCGCGGATCTTCTCGAAGACCTCCAGTTCGGCCCGCGCGTCCAGTGCCGCCGTCGGCTCGTCCACGATCAGGATGCGCCCCCGCCGGTACGCCGCCCGAGCGATGCCCAGCCGCTGCCACTGACCGCCGGACAGCTCGTGCCCGCCGCTGAAGTTGCGGGCCAGCAGGGTGTCCAGGCCGTGCGGCAGATCCGCGACCACCTCCTCGGCGCCCGCCTCACCGATCGCGTCGGCCAGGCGCTCCTCGGTCAGCGGCGCCGACGAACGGCCGACGGCCACGTTGACCCGGGCCGTGAACGGCCACCGCTTGAAGTCCTGCGCCACCATCGCGACGCGCTCGGCCAGCAGGTGCCGGTCGGCGTCCGCCGCGTCCACGCCGTCCCACAGGATCCGCCCCCGGTCCGGCCGGTACAGCCCCGCCAGCAGCTTCACCAGGGTCGTCTTGCCGGAACCGTTCTCCCCGACGAGCGCGATGATCCGGCCGAGCGGCAGGGTGAGGGTCACATCGTCGAGGGCGGGCCGGGCCGACTCGCCCGGATAGCCGAAGGACACGTTCTCGAACCGGATCTCCCGCGGATCCTCCGGCAGGGCGCAGCCACCCTCCGGGATTGCCCGTTCGGCCGCCTCGACGTACAGGCGTTGCAGATCGCCCACGAACAGCGCCTCCTCGTGGAGCTGGTTGACCTCCACGACCAGCGTGTTCAGGCTCGCCGAGCCGCTGCGGATCGCGATGACGGCCGTACCGGCCACCGCCAGCGCCATGGCCTCGGTGAGCAGCAGCCCGCCGAGCGTGGCGTACGTCGCCAGCGTCGCCAGGCCCGTCCAGGCCGCCGCGAACAGGCCGGTGCGGGCGGCGAGAGCGGCCAGGCGGGCCTGCTCCGCCTCCGCGGTCTCCGACATGGCCCGAAAGTGCCGCAGCAGGAAGGGGCCGACTCCGTGGACGCGGATCTCGGGCGCCGCCGCGGGCTCGGTGAGCAGACCCGCGAGCAGATGGCCCGCGCGCGCGTGCTGCACCCAGGCGTGGAAGGACTCGTACCGGCGCCGCGCGTTCGTCAGGGCGCTCCAGGCGCTGGGCAGCGTCATCGTGGCCAGCAGGGGCAGCAGCAGCGGGTGCAGGACGGTCAGCACGCCCGCCGCCGCGATCAGGGAGATCATCGCGTTCACCACGCGCGTGGCGTGACTGATCATGTAGCGGCTGGACCGGGCGCCGTACTGTGCGGTGTCCAGCAGCTTGTGGAAGGCGTGGTCCTCGATCGCGGCCAGCTCCACGGCGGCGGCCCGCTCCAGGTACCGCTCGGTCGCCACCCGTTCCACCTTGGGCTCCAGGCGCCCGGTGGCGTACGTCGACGCGGCCCGCAGTACCACCGCGACGAACAGCGCGGCGGCCACGACGGTCAGTGCGGGGGCCGCGCCGCGCAGCCGGTCCTCGATCGGGCCGCCGGCGATCAGCCGGCCAAGCACGGTGTTCACCGCGAGCAGACTCACCGCCTGCGCCACGCCCCGGCCCAGCTCGGCGGCGACCACGATCCGGGCCGCGCGCGGGTCGGCCTCGCGGGCCAGCCGGAGGCTGGAGATGAGGAGAGAGGGCAGCCGGGTCACCATGGCCCGGAAGTTCAGCTCCAGGAAGGCGTCCCGGTGCTGGTTCCAGCCCATGTCGTAACGGAGTGGTCCGCCGAAGAGCAGGCGCTCCGACTCAGAGACGTCGCGTTCCTCGGGATCCTTGTGTTCCGGCGCGTTCCGCACCCTCGGCCTCCCCCGATCGTGGACGGATGGCCACTATCGCGGGAAGGGGCTGAGGTAGGGCAGGGCGCGGGACGGACTCGGGCGCAGCACGCGGGCGTGCGCCCGGGGGTCTGCGGGAGGACGGCGGGTGTCGATCAGGGTGGGGCACCGGGTGGGGCACCGAGCGCGCGGGCGCGCGTCACGCGCTGATCGGCCGTGACCAGGTGGGCGGAGTGTCCGTGAGGCGGCACAGGGTCAGATAGAGGGGGATGGGCGGGGTGTACGGAAGTGTGCCGTCCGGCCGGTGGATGAGGCCGGGGATCCGCGCGGCGTCCGGCACGAGCGCGCCCGTGGCGTACCGCGCGGGGGCGGGCCAGTCCAGGGCGTAGTCGGAGTCCGACGGGACCAGCCACCACCAGTGCGCCTCGTCGGCGTACACGCAGCCCACGCGCGGGAGGCGGGGCATGACCAGCGGGCCGAGCCGCGCCGGGACGGCGACGGCGTCGCAGCCCAGCGGGGCGGTCATGCCCTCGGGAACCGTGATCCGGTGCGGCGCCCGAAGGGTGTCGCCGCCGGAGCCGCGCCCCAGACGGACCAGCGTGTCCAGGGTGAGCACCCCGATCCGGCCGGGGGCGGTCCTCACGCCGTGTCCCGGTCACGCGGAAGGTGGCCCGGCGATCCCGTGCCGGGGTGCGGGCGCCGGGCGGGCGGCGCCCCGCTCGCCGTGTCGAGGGTGTGGTCCGCGCGGGCGGCGTGGTCGGCGGGCGTCGAGGCTCCGCCGGTTGCCGGGCCGCGGTGCCACTGCGGCACCACGCGGGACAGGGGGCCGTCGGACAGGCGGGGGAGCCGGCCCGGCCGGCCGCCCGACCCGCGGCCCCCCCCGTCCCCCGGGCCCCTGTTCCTGTTCCCTTTTAACATCTCCCGCCCCCCAAAAAAAAGA
>NZ_JARGEF010000331.1:0-7098 GCF_033794725.1 Streptomyces sp. ID05-39B
AACAGGACCCTCGACAAGTCCCATCGTTGCAGGTCAGGAGCACTCTCCGCTTATTTGATCAAGCCTCGGACGCCCCACCTCGTGAAAGCGCGAGGCTAGCGCCATGCCCCGACCGCCTTCCGCCTCATCGCTCGCCGCCACGAGCGTGGGAAGGGCGCGCGCGTCGGGGTCGCGCACCTCGATACGAAGACGGGTGCCGCGCCGGGAGACGGCGAGGTTAGCTGGGGTCCCTCGCCCGACGTGGGTGATCACGTTGGAGACGAGCTCACTCACGCAGAGCTGCGCCGAGTCGATGAGGCATGGAAGGCCCCAAGCGCTCAGATGCGCCCGCACCAAACGCCGCAATGCAGAGACCTCCTCCGGCTCGGCGAGAAACGGGCGGCCCCAGGACGCGAGGGGCGTAGAAACGACATCGGCATGGTCCACAGCTCAACTCCTATCTGCGACACGATGGTTACGTACTGAATCTCCTTCCACACCGAGAGTTGCATTGAAACTCTCAAAATGGAACTCTCATCTCGACTGAACAGGAGCGTAACCACCGAACGAGCGCCCCGGCGCGCGCTACCTTGCCGCCGCGGCCGTGAACCCAGACGATCTGACCTGATCGACCTGAAGGGGCTGTACCTATGGCAGTTGGACCCACCACCCGCAGGCGCCAGTTGGGCGCAGACCTGCGCCGACTGCGCGAGCACAAGGGCCTGACCCTTGAAGAAGCCGGTGCCCGGGTGGGCATCTCCAAGGCGACACTCAGTCGCTACGAGACCAAGGAGGGCACGGTCAAGTGGCCTGCAGTAGACGCCCTTTGTCGCGAGTACGAGGCGACTGACGAGGAGCGTCTCGCGCTCGTCGAACTGGCCAAGGGTGCGAAGATCCAGGGCTGGTGGCGCTCCCTCGCCGACCCCATCCCTGAGTCGATGAATCTGATGCTCACGCTTGAGGACGAGGTCGTACGTGAGGACCACTACGCATGCATGTACATTCCGGGTCTCCTCCAGACGCGCCCATACGCGGAGGCCGTTCATCGGGCATCAGAGGTTCACTGCCCTGAGCGAGAAGTGCAGCACATGGTCGACAT
Organism: Streptomyces sp. ID05-39B; assembly: GCF_033794725.1. Classification (NCBI taxonomy): domain Bacteria; kingdom Bacillati; phylum Actinomycetota; class Actinomycetes; order Kitasatosporales; family Streptomycetaceae; genus Streptomyces; species Streptomyces sp. ID05-39B. The sequence goes on from NZ_JARGEF010000331.1 coordinate 1,079, forward strand.
CCGCATGAAGCGGCAGGAACTCCTGGACCGCACGGAACCGCCCCACGTCTGGTGCGTAATCGACGAGGCCGCGGTCAGACGTCAGGTCGGCGGTCGCGCAGTCATGAGAGACCAGCTAGCTCACCTACTGGCCATGGGACGGCGGCCACACGTAACCATCCAGGTGCTGCCCTTCTCCACAGGCGCGCACGCCGCTGCCGTTGGGAGTTTCGTAGTCCTGCGCGGCCCAGCCCCAGAGCTGGACGTGGTGTACGTCGACCTGCTCGGCGGTGGCCTGTTCATGGAGAAAGCCCCGGAACTGGAGCGGTATAGGTTGGCGTTCGAGTACCTAAGCGCGCAGGCACTCGACCTCGAGTCGTCAGCGGAGCTGATCCAGCGCATGAGCAGGGAGTGACAGTGATAGCGGCCCCGAGCCCCGAGTGGTTCAAGTCCTCCTACAGCGGCGGCAGCGGCACGGAGTGCGTGGAGTGCGCCCGAGTCGATACCGGCATGCTGGTGCGCGACTCGAAGCAGCGGGACGGGGCTGCCTTCGCAGTTTCCGGTCAGGCTTGGCGAGCTTTGATCGACACTTTGCACGCTCGGGTCCGCTGACGGGGTGCTCGGGCCGGACGGATCCTGCGTGAGCTGTTCTCCCGTGACGTCGATCTGATCGGTACGTCGGACGACTGGAGGGCCAGCAAGCCTGATCCCGAGTTCTTCAAGCGGGTCGCCGGCACTGTGCCGTTCGACGTCGGCTCGATCCTCTACGTCGGAGACCGGTGCGACAACGACATCCGCCCCACCGTGCAGGCAGGAATGCACACGCGCTCGTGCGGCGCGGTCCCTGGGCCACCATCCAGTGGAGGAGCCCGGAGGCCGAGGAACTGCCGACGTTCCGCATCGACAGCCTCCTCGAACTGCCGCACGGGATTCGGGACTTCAACGGTTCAGCGCGCTGACCGTCGTCGCTGGACTCGCCCCCCGGCTCAAGCCAGCCGGTGCTCCCACCGCAGCAAGGGCTTCTCGCCGATCCAGTACGTGTGGGCCCGGTTCGTGATGTGAAGCCGTACGGCGCTGATGTCGGGTTGCCCGGCGTCCTGCCAGGCCGTGAGCGTCCGTTCCATCTTGTCCCACAGGGCAACCGGGCCTCCCTGGCGGACCGTCCAGCCGGCTGGGCCCTGAGTGAAGGCGGCGAAGGACTCGCGGTCGGGGTCGAAGAGGTAGAGCAGTCGGGCGCCGTCGCTGCCGGTGGCGCGCACAAACTGTGCGCCCGGTGCGGCGAGCTGGGTGAGGAAGGCCGGCATCCACTCGTCCAGAAGTGTCGGCGGAACCTTCGCCGGGCGTTCGGTGTCGGCGTATGCGGTCCGGGCCGACAGATCACCGGCCAGCGGCTTCGTCGCCTGGGAGCGGGCTTGCATGAAGGAGGAGCGGCCGATGATCCGGCCTTCGGCACTGCCGTCCTCGTTGACTGTGACCTTGGCCAGGCCGGTGCCGTAGGGCCAGGATCCGACCGTCGCGAGGACGACTCCTCCGGGCTTGGTCTGGCGGACCCATGTGTAGGGGATGCGGCGTACGGCGCAGGTCGCGATGACCCGGTCGTAGGGGGCCCTGGCGGGGTGGCCCAGGAGACCGTCACCGGTCACTGTCCATGTGGAGAATCCCGCCTCCTCCAGAGCGGCGTCCGCGCGCGCGGCCACCTGCGGGTCCACCTCGATCGTCGTGACGCTGTCTTCGCCCAGGCGGTGACACATGAGTGCCGTCGAGTAGCCGGTCCCCGTGCCGATCTCCAAAACCGTGTGAGCGTCGTCGAGTTCCAGGTCCTCAATCATGCCGACCACGGTCAGGGGTGTGGTGGACGACGAGGTGGGCACGCCGGTCACAAGGTCCGCGGTCTGGTCGGCCGTGCGGAAGCCGTCCAGCTGAGTGGCCAGGGACTGGTCGCTGTAAGCCAGCTCCAACCAGTCTTGCGTGCCCGTTCCCAGCATGGTGACCGGGCGCCAGCGTCCTTGCTCGGCCGGAACGAACACCCCTGGATGCAGGAACAGTTCACGCGCTACGGCCTCGACCGCCGAACGCCACTGGGGACTGGTGAGGACTCCGGCCGTCTCCAGCCGGTCGGCGAGGGCACGCCGATGCGGAGCACTATCGGGCACGGGCATCCACTTCTCCTTGGGTGAGCAAGTCGGCGAACGAGGCGGCCATCTCCAGTCCGGTTCTCTCCTCCAGCCATCCCCACTGGCCGTTGGGGTTCAGCTCCAACCAGTGCACGTCGCCGTCGTGGTCCACGGCGAGGTCGAAGGAACCCGAAACCAAGCCCAGGTGGCCGAGGTAGGAGTGAAGGTTCCTGACCAGGCTGTCCGGCAGGTCTACCACGCCGTAGGTGAGTGCGCCGTAGTCCTTACGCCAGTCCAGGAGGCCGGAGTCGATGCGTACGGCGAAGACGTCCTGTCCGACGATCAGGACACGCAGATCAGCGGCTTTGTCCACGCGGGCCTGGAACAGGTGCGGCGTGACACGGACGGTGTCGTCCAGTTCGCCGTCCCGGACCGGCTCCGTCCACGCCGTCAGGCCGACGCCGTCTCGTTGATACGGCGTCCACCTCAGTGCCTTGTGGATCACATTGCCGTGCTCGCTGATGAACAGCCGTGCCTCGTCGGGGTCATTTGTCACAAGCGTCGGCGGGACGATGAATCCCAACCGTTGGGCGAGCGCCAACTGAGCCGGCTTGTAGTCCGCGGCCGCGTTCATGAGCGGGTGATTGACCCACAGACAGTCGCGCAGGGCGTACAGCACTCCGCCGAGCCCGTACCGGACCTGAGCTGCGGCAAAGCGCGCGTCGGGGTCCGGTAAGTACTCGAACGCCGGCCAGACGGGGCGGCGCCAGTAGACCGCTCGTACGTCTTCCAGGTCGGCGCTTCTCGATGGTGTGCGGACCTGCCCCGACACGGGCGCCGGGCAGGAGCCGAAGCGAGCCGTGACCGTGAGGGTCGCGCCGATGTCGGCGGGGTTGAAACGGACCACGGACACACCGCGCCGGTTGAGTTGAGTGATCACCATGTCGGCGGTGACGTCGCCGTCCTCCGTGACCACCATCACGGGCTTCTCCTCCGTCACGACGATCAGTCCTGCTGGCTGTCCTGGTCGTGCCCCTGGTCGGGCTGGGAGTCGAGGTTGGTGGCCGTGGACGTCGCCGTGGCGGAGCTGGTGCCGTGCTTGCCCATCTCCACCACGTTGCCCCGGTCGTCGTAGAAGACGCCCGTCTGCGTGGCAGGGTCGACGGCGACCGTGACGTACGGCAGCCTCACCGTCGTCGGATAGGGGGCCAGACGGCCGATCCCCCACGGGCGGACGCGAGTGAGCTGGGTCGGCTCGTTGTGGGACATGGACACTCCTCCGGATCGAGCGTGTTCCTGCTGTGACTCTCAGTGAACGACCCAAGCAGCGTCGCGGGACAGGAAAGACCGCCCCTCTTTCTGTGCGTGCGACCGGAAAAACTGACCCGTCCTTTACCCGCGCCGGACCGCATGGACCGACCCGGCCTTACGGTGATGAGCGTGTCGGAGGCGAACGAGCAATTCATGACCCACATGCGTGAACTCGGCTTCACGCAGGAGGAGTTAGCCGAATCGATCAATACAGCGATCGAACGGATGAGCGGCAGGCGAGGCACCGTATCGACTCGCACGATCCACAACTTCAAAACCGGCAGAACCCGTTGGCCGCAGGCCAGACAAAGGCTGGCGCTGGAGGCAGTATTCGGATGCACGGCCACCGAGCTGGGTTTCGCTCCCCACGCCCCGTCCTCAGCCGCTCGGCCGACGCCCGTAAGCACTCAGCACCGCAAGGAGGACCCCGTGCTCCGCCGCGACTTCCTCACCGCCTCCGCCGCCACCCTCGGCCCCCTCACAGCCTCCTCCAGCGCGCCTGGTCGGCTGGGTCAGTCCGACGTCAATCGGCTCGCCGCCCGGTTCACGCTGATCGTCGCGAACGACAACAAGGCAGGCGGCACGCGCGAGGTCGAAGAAGCGGCACTTGTCTGGTCCCGACGTGTCCTGCACCTCCAGAACACGCGACCTGCCTCCCAGCGCGTACGCGGCCAGTTGTACGGCCTCGCCGGGGCCTTCACCGGCTCTGCCCTGTGGGCGGCCATCGACGGCGGGCGGCTCGACCAGGCCGGACACCATCTGAGCGAAGCCATCGCTCTCGCCGGCCTGTCCGGAGATCCCTCGATGCAGTTCCGCGTCTGGGGACATGCCGGAGCGCTCTACCGGCATCTGGGCCAGTACACACGTGCTCTGGCGGCTGACGAAGCCGCTCAGCGTACTCGCGCCAACCGCAACCCGCTCTACGCTTCCCTCGCCCACGCGCGCGCAGCCGTACACCACGCAGATCTGCAGAACCGTCAAGCGGCACTGCGTTCTCTCGGCATCGCCGAGGCCTCTTTGGGACGGTCGGACACCGACGCGCCGCGTCCGGCCTGGCTGCGGTTCTACGACTCGGCCGAGTTCCACCTGCTGGCCCTCACCACGTCCGTCACCCTCGGTCTGTGGGAGGAGGCCGAGGCTCACGCCCACCACACCCTCGCGCAACTGCGGCCTGACCTACTGCGCAACCGGGCCCTCACCCATGCCTACCTCGCCCATGCCCAGATCGGTCAGCACGAGCCGGAACTCGCCGTCGCCACGGCGAACAGGATTCCCGCCGAGGCGCGGCACGGACGGACAGCCCGCCTGTTGAATTCCTTCGGGCACCGGCTCCACGCCGTCGCTCCGAAGGCATCCGCCACTCGCGAATGGTTTGAAATGGAGCTTCTGTGAACGTTGAGCTGCACCACCACAGCAGTATCGAGCCAGTGCGGCAGACCATCGTGGACATCCACGTCGAGGTCCGCCAGCGCGACCTCGGCCTCACCGGGCCGTTCTACTCTGCCGAACGGTTTGGTGAGCGGCTGGCGGCGCACCGCTCGCAGCCCGGTTGGGAGGCGGTCGTCGCGTACGACGGAAGCGAGCCCGCCGGCTTCGCGTACTGCTCTCCGCTGGGCCCCAGCACGCGGTGGTGGACCGCCATGACCACGACTCTGCCCGACGGATACACGGTGGAGACGGGAAAGCGCACGCTCGCGCTGAACGAGATCGTGGTCCGCCGGGCGTGGCGTGGGACCGGACTTGCCCGACGCATCCATGAAGAACTGCTGGCGGGCAGGGAGGAGGAGCGGGTCACCCTGCTGGTCAACCCGAAGGCCGGTGACGGCAAGGTGCAGGCCCTGTACGAACGCTGGGGATACGAGAAGGTCGGCGAACAGCAGCCCTTCGCGGACTCGCCCGTCTTCGCCGCGATGATGCGCGAGCCGTTGCGTCAGGTGTGATCTGCCCCCCATTGACGAGAGAGGGAGAGAACGTGACCCACATGACCCCCTGGCAGCAGCGGCTGGCCACCGGTACGGAGGACATCCAGGACGAGGTGATCCGCTGGTACCAGCAGAGCCGGTACGGCAAGGCGTTCGTCCCTACGATGATCTGGGGCACGCTGCAGACCGAGGCGTACGCGACCGTGATTCTTCGGAAGGTCGTCGAGTTTCTCGGTGTTCCCGATGATGTGCCAGCCGGAGTGGCCAAGCGGATGGAGCGGCAACAGGTGCTCTACGACGGAGAGCACCGGTACGACGTCGTCCTCGGCGAGCAGGGGCTGTACACGAACATCGGCGGGCCGTCGGTCATGCGTGAGCAGATGGAACGGCTCCTTCGCGACTTCGATCTCCCTTCGCTCAACCTCGGGATCCTGTCCAGTACTGCCGAGGTGGCAGGGGTCCCCGAGCCGGCGTTCAGCATCTTCGAGACGGACGAGGGACGCCGTGCCGACTACGAACTCGTTTCCCGCGGTGTGGACATCACCGATCCGTCCGAACTCGCCCTGCACGACAAGGCGTTCGAGGCCATCAGCGAGGCGGCCTCTTACGGGGATGCTGCCAAGGAACTGATCTCCAAGGCCCTGGATCACTGGAGCAGGTGACTGCTTCGCTCCCGGTGAGCCCGCCCCCTCCC
>NZ_JARGEF010000332.1:0-7084 GCF_033794725.1 Streptomyces sp. ID05-39B
GTGCGGGGTGGGTGTGGGGACGGGACTGCTGCTGGCCGTGCTGCCGTACGGGGGCGCCTCGGCGGACGCGGCGGCGGTACCGGCGTACGAGGGTGTATCGGCGCACGGCTCCGAGGCTGCGTACGAGAGCGGGGCGGCGTACGACCGTGGCTCGACGCGTAGCCCTGAAGCGACGCACGGGCCGGGCCGGGCGAACGGACGTCCCGGTTCGACGCTCTCGCCGGGGCCGGGACATGCGGCGAAGAACGACCGCGTCCCGTCGTATCCCAGGGATCCGTCGAAAGCCCCCGCGTCGACGTCCCCGGCCGGGTCGGCGTCCGCCTCCTCCGTCCCTTCCGCCTCGCCCTCCAGGTCTGCCGTGTCCTCCGGTGGCCCCGACCGGGCCGGGAGCCGGGCCGGGGAGGGGCGGGTACGGCCCGGCCGCACCGGGGAAGCGGCCGAGGCGGACCCTGAGGTCCGCGACGAGGAGACGGCCGCCGCCGAGGAAGAGGGCTTCGGTGAGGAGGACGGCTTCGGTGAGGAGGACGGCTTCGGTGAGGAGCCGACGGCCGAGGCTCCGCGTGAGGCCGGGCTCGTCCCGTCCGCCTCTCCGCAGGCCGTGCGGCAGGCCGACGCCGCCGAGGAGCAGCCCGTCGGACGGATGCTGCGGATCCTGCCCCTCGGCAGCGGTCTGGTCCTCATCGGCCTCGGCCTCGGCCTCGCCTTCGTCGGCCTGCGGCTGCGCCGCGGCTAGCGCGACGGCGGTGCCGGGTCAGCGCACGACCAGCAGGACCTTGCCCACGTGCCCGCTCTCCTCGACGACCCGGTGCGCCGCGCCCGCGTCCCTCATCGGGAGTTCGCGGTCCACGACAGGGCGGACACGACCGGCGGCGACCAGCGGCCAGACGTGTTCACGTACGGCCGCGGCGATCGTCGCCTTCTCACCGAGGGGGCGGGCCCGCAGCGAGGTCGCGCTGATCGCGGCACGCTTGCCGAGCAGCAGGCCGATGTTCAGCTCTGCCTTGACGCCGCCCTGCATGCCGATGATCGCCAGCCGGCCGTTGACGGCGAGGCTCCGTACGTTTCGGTCCAGGTACTTGGCGCCCATGTTGTCGAGGATGACATCGGCACCCGCACCGTCGGTGGCCTGCTCGATCTCGGTGACGAAGTCCTGCTCGCGGTAGTTGATCAGGATGTCCGCGCCCAGGTCGGCACACCGTTCCAGCTTCTCCTTGCTGCCCGCGGTGACGGCGACGGTGGCGCCGACGGCCTTGGCCAGCTGGATCGCCATGGTGCCGATGCCGCTGGAGCCGCCGTGCACGAGCAGTGTCTCGCCGGGGCGGAGGTGGGAGATCATGAAGACGTTCGACCAGACCGTGCAGGCCACCTCGGGCAGCGCCGCGGCCCGTACGAGGTCGACCCCCTCGGGCACCGGCAGCAGCTGCCCGGCCGGTACGGCGACCTTCTCGGCGTATCCGCCGCCCGCGAGCAGGGCGCACACCTCGTCGCCGACGGCCCAGCCGGAGACGCCGGGGCCGAGCGCGGCGATCCGGCCGGAGCACTCCAGACCGGGGTGGGGAGAGGCGCCCGGGGGCGGGTTGTAGAAGCCCTGTCGCTGGAGGATGTCCGCACGGTTGACGGCACTGGCCACCACCTCGACCAGGACCTCGCCCTCGCCGGGTACGGGATCGGGGACCTCCGCCCAGACCAGCGCCTCGGGACCACCAGCTTCGGGAATCGTGATCGCATGCATGTGAGGGACGCTACCCCTCGGTCGCTGGTCGCAGCCTTCTCGGTCGTTGGACTGATCCATGGCAAAAACCCGGTGCGAGACCGATGAATTCGCGCGACGGTGAAGGTCTCCCCATGCGTCACCCATATGCGCGGAAGGAACACACCACCATGAGCCAGCACACCGCCGGCCTGGCGATCGAGACCGCAGGCCTGGTGAAGACGTTCGGCGAGACCCGGGCCGTGGACGGCGTCGACCTGGCCGTCCCCACCGGCACCGTCTACGGCGTCCTCGGCCCCAACGGCGCCGGCAAGACGACCACCGTGAAGATGCTCGCCACCCTGCTGCGGCCCGACGGCGGCCAGGCCCACGTCTTCGGCCACGACGTCGTCCGCGAGGCCGACGCGGTGCGCGGACTGGTCAGCCTCACCGGGCAGTACGCGTCCGTGGACGAGGACCTCACCGGCGCCGAGAACCTGGTGCTGCTGGCCCGGCTCCTCGGGCACGCCAAGAAGGCCGCGCGCGAGCGGGCCGCACAGCTGCTGGAGGCCTTCGGACTCACCGACGCCGCCTCGAAGCAGGTCAAGCACTACTCGGGCGGCATGCGGCGCCGTATCGACATCGCCGCGTCCATCCTCAGCACGCCCGACCTGCTCTTCCTCGACGAGCCGACGACCGGGCTCGACCCGCGCAGCCGCAACCAGGTGTGGGACATCGTGCGGGCGGTGGTCGCGCAGGGCACCACCGTGCTGCTGACCACGCAGTACCTGGACGAGGCCGACCAGCTGGCGTCCCGCATCGCCGTCATCGACCGCGGCAAGGTGATCGCCGAGGGCACGAAGGGCGAGCTGAAGGCGTCCGTGGGCGCCGGATCCGTCCATCTGCGGCTGCGGGACGCCGAGCAGCGGCCGCAAGCCGCGGAGGTGCTGAGCAGGGTGCTGGACGCACAGATGCAGCACGACCCCGACCCGCTGGCCCTGACGGCCCGGCTGGCCCCCTCGTCCGGCGGCACGGCCGCCGAGCAGGCCGCACGGGCGCTGAGCGAGCTGGCCAGGACCGGCATCACCGTCGACAACTTCTCGCTGGGCCAGCCCAGCCTGGACGAGGTCTTCCTCGCCCTCACCGGACATGACACCCAGGCGGACGACGCCGTGAAGAACGAGGTGGCGGCATGAGCACCGCGACGACCAGCGAGACCCAGGACCTGGCGCCCGTCCGCACCGACTCCCTCGCCGCTCTGCTGATCGCCAAGGAGCGCCCGCCACGGCCCAGCGCCTGGTCCGCCTCCCTCACCTTCGGCTGGCGGGCCATCCTCAAGATCAAGCACGTGCCGGAGCAGCTGTTCGACGTGACGGCGTTCCCGATCATGATGGTGCTGATGTACACGTACCTCTTCGGAGGTGCCCTGGCCGGGTCGCCGAAGGAGTACATCCAGTTCCTGCTGCCCGGCATCCTGGTGATGTCGGTCGTGATGATCACGATGTACACGGGCGTCTCGGTGAACACGGACATCGAGAAGGGCGTCTTCGACCGCTTCCGCTCACTGCCGATCTGGCGGCCGTCGACGATGGTCGGCTATCTCCTCGGTGACGCCCTGCGCTACACCATCGCGTCCGTCGTGATGCTCACCGTCGGCATGATCCTCGGCTACCGGCCGGACGGCGGGGTCCCCGGCGTCGTCGCCGGGATCGCCCTGCTGATCGTCTTCTCGTTCGCGTTCTCCTGGGTCTGGACGATGTTCGGACTGCTGCTGCGCACCGAGAAGTCGGTGATGGGCGTCAGCATGATGGTGATCTTCCCGCTGACCTTCCTGTCCAACGTGTTCGTCGACCCGAAGACCATGCCGGGCTGGCTCCAGGCGTTCGTCAACAACAGCCCGGTCACCCACCTCGCGTCCGCCGTCCGCGGACTGATGGCCGGCGACTGGCCGGCCGCCGAGGTCGCCTGGTCGCTGGGGTGGTCGGGCCTCTTCGTGCTGATCTTCGGACCGGTGACGATGCGGCTGTACAACCGCAAATAGGGGCGCGCCGTGGCCCGGTGTCAGAAGCGCAGTGCCTTCGGCGGCTCCGGAGGCACGCGCACGATGGTGACCAGACGGTCGGTCAACTCCAGCACGCCGACGGCCGGATCGTCGTAGGCCAGCACCCGGTGACCGCGGACGACGCTCACCACCAGATCGGCCGTCTCGCGCGGGGTGCGCCCCGACTCGGCCTTGGTGACCGGCCGTTCGACGATGTCGAGACCGGTGCCCTGGTGCATGAGGTCCTCCATCACCCGGCCGGCCGCGGGGCTGAGCACGGACAGCCCGAGGAGCCGCCCGGCCGCTCCCGCGCTGGTGATGACCTCGTCGGCGCCGGACTGCTTCAGCAGCGGCGCGTTCTCCTCCTCGCGGACCGCGGCCACGATCTTCGCCCGCGGGTTGAGCTGGCGGGCCGTCAGCGCCACGAGGACGGCCGTGTCGTCGCGTTGCGTCGCGATGATGATCCGCCCGGCCCGCTGGACCTCCGCCCGCCGCAGCACGTCACTGCGGGTGCCGTCACCGACCACACCCTCGTAGCCTTCGGCCGTCGCCGCCTCGATCATCTTGGCCCCGGGGTCGATCACGATGACCTGTTCCTTCCGCAGCCCCGACGCGCAGGCGGTCCGGATCGCGGACCGGCCTTTCGTGCCGAAGCCGACGACGACAGTGTGGTCGCGCAAGGGGACCTCCGGGTTGCTGGGCGAAAGCTCTGCACGCGACGGGTGTCGCGTCCTGACAGGTGCGACCCCGCCGTGAACCATGGTGCCCACCGATCGGATCACCACCACAGGGGGCCACGCGATGCGAGACCAAGAACGACACCCAGCCGCGCCTGGACGGCTCTCTCTCCTGCGGTCTCTGTGGTATCGCTCGCGCGCCGAGGCACGGGACGACGCCGAGGCCGGCCGCTCCATCACGATGCCTGTGCAGAGCGCCCTCCCCCCGCTCCAGCAGGTACTGCGCCGCCTCTCCCTGGGCCTGCTGGTGCTGCTGGTCACCACGCTGATCGTCTACCTCGACCGCGACGGCTACAACGACACCTCCGACGGCACCATCGACCTTCTCGACGCCGCCTATTACGCCACCGTCACCCTCTCCACCACCGGCTACGGCGACATCACCCCGGTCAGCGACTCCGCCCGGCTCATCAACATCCTCGTCATCACGCCGCTGCGCGTGCTCTTCCTGATCATCCTGGTCGGCACCACCCTCGAAGTCCTCACCGAACGCACCCGTCAGCAGGTCCGCATCCATCGCTGGCGCAGCCGCACCCACCGGCACGTCGTGGTCGTCGGCTACGGCACCAAGGGCCGGCACGCGGTGGAGACGCTCGTCGGACAGGGCGTCCCCAAGGACCAGATCGTCGTCGTGGACGTCCAGGGCAAGGCCGGGCACGCGGCGGGGGACGACGGGCTGGTGTCGGTGATCGGGGACGCCACCCGTTCCGAGACGCTCATCAAGGCCGAGGTCGCCCACGCTTCCCGGGTGATCGTGGCCCCGCAGCGCGACGACACCGCCGCCCTGGTCACGCTCACCGCCCGACAGTTGAACCGGCGCGCCACGATCGTCGTCGCCGCGAGGGAGGACGAGAACGTGCCGCTGCTCAAGCAGAGCGGCGCGGACACCGTGATCACCAGCTCCAGCTCCGCCGGGCGGCTGCTGGGCGTCGCCATGATCAGCCCTACCGTGGCCAGGACCCTGGAGGACCTCATGACCCTCGGCAGCGGCCTGGACCTCGTCGAACGTGCCGTCACCCAGCAGGAGAGGGGCAAGTCACCGCGCGCCTCCACCGACCTGGTCGTAGCCGTCGTGCGCGGCAAGGACCTCCTGGACTTCGCCGACGCCCGCCTCACGGAGCTGCAGGCCGGGGACCGCGTGATCGCTGTGAGCAGGGCGAAGGCCGTAGCGGCCCAACCGGCATGAGGCGGAGTCGGGGGCCGGTTGGCGTCTGGCGGTGGGCGGTGGGCGGTGGCGGTGGCGGTGGCGGTAGCCCGACGGTGAGCCGAGGGCCATCGGGCTGTGGGGGCGCAAGGGCGTTTCACGGGAATGTTTCACGTGAAACGGGGCGAGCTGGCCTATCCGGGTGTTTCACGTGAAACACCCGGATGACCAGCCCCTTCGGATGTTTCACGTGAAACAGGCGCCGATCCCAGCTGCAGCCCACGGAAGATCGAGCAGCTCCGCCTCCTGACCGGCCCGCGCACCACCGGGCGGGACGACGGCGAGGGCATCGGCCGCTGCGATCCCTCGCAGCATCGCCGGACCGTTGTAGTGCAGCGGCACAGCGTGATCGCCGCGCAGGACGACCGGGACGAGCCGGGTGTCGTGCGGGTGGCCGTGCGCCGCCTCCCGCAGAGGCAGCGTGTACGGCTCCGGAGCGGCCCTGCCGGCGAGGGTCCGCAGCAGCGGCTCGGCCAGCGTGAGCAGCCCGGACACGGCCGCGAGCGGGTTGCCCGGCAGGCCGACTAGGTGCCGGTCCTCCGTGATCCTGGCCAGCAGCATCGGATGCCCTGGACGCACCTCGACGCCGTCGACCAGAAGCTCGGCATCGAGGCGACGCAGGGTCGGGTGGACATGGTCGACGGGCCCCGCAGCCGTGCCGCCGGTGGTGACGATCAGGTCGGCTGCGGAGGTGGTGAGGGCTTGGTGCAGGGCTTCCGCGTCGTCGCCGAGCCTGCGCAGGGCCACCACTTCGGCGCCCATCGCCCGCAGCCACGGAGGCAGCATCGGGCCGAGGGCGTCACGGATGAGCCCGTCGTGCGGGCGGCCCTCGGTGAGCAGTTCGTCGCCCAGGACGAGCACTTCGACGCGAGGGCGGGGGACCGCGGCGAGCGTGTCGTATCCGGCGGCCGCGGCGAGCCCGAGGACCGCAGGGGTCACCACCGCTCCGGCGGGCAGCAACTGCTCGCCGCTACGGCACTCCTGGCCACGCGGGCGGATGTCCTGGCCGTGCTGGAGGTCCCGGCCGGGATGCAGCCGGCCCTTCTCGTCGGTGCGGCCGTGCTCACTGCGCAGCACCGCGGTCGTGTCCGGGGGGATCCGGGCGCCGGTGGCGATCGGGACGGCCTCGCCGTCGACGAGGCGCGCCTGCCCGTCCTGGCCGGCCAGGACGCCCTCGTCGCGTACGGCCCAGGGGCCTGGTCCGGCGACCGCCCAGCCATCCATCGCGGAGGTGTCGAAGGAGGGCAGGTCGGTGAGGGCGGTGAGGGGAGCGGCCAGGACGAGGCCGAGGGCGTCTTCGAGAGTGACGGAGACGGGGGTACGGCGGGCGGCGAGGGCGCGGGCGGCACGAGCGGCGCGGGTGCGGGCATCGGCCCAGGGGGTGGCGGAGGTCTTCCGGTGCCGGGCTTCGG
>NZ_JARGEF010000333.1:0-6991 GCF_033794725.1 Streptomyces sp. ID05-39B
GGGCGGGTCGAACAGGGGCGACGACGGTGCCGTGCGTCCGGCGCCCGCCGGGTCGGCTTCCCGGGCGGGGCGGCTCTCGTAGCCCGGCAGCGACTGGGACTCCGACATCCGGGCCCGGCTCGCGTCCAGGGCGTCGCGGCCGGCCGGCTCGTCGGTGCCGAGGACCGCGGCGATGCGGTCGGCGACCTCGCGCTTGAAGGGGCGCGGTGCGGAGCGCAGTGCGAGGGCGGCCATGACGCCGAGCAGGCACAGGCTGTAGAGGATCACGAAGATCGGCTTGGCCGCTCGACCCGCGTAGAGTCCGTGGATCAGCGCGGCACACCAGGCCGGGTAGGCCAGCATGTGCATGGCCCGCCAGCGGGCGGCCACCGGCGCCGGCGAGGCGAACCGGCTGCGCAGCGCTCCGGTGATGCCCACGAAGATCATCAGCAGTCCGGCCAGTGAGCCGAGGCCGATCAGGCCGGCGGTCCCGGTGACGCCGAGCGAGAACGGGATGACCGCGGCGATGAACTGCGTGTGGTCCAGCGCGATCTTCGTGGTGATGTGCAGCAGCAGGAACGCGATCGAGGCGACCGCCGTCGTCCGGTGCACGGCCTGGCCGATGAGCCGCTGGCGCGTGTTGAGGAAGATCCGGTCCTGGGCGACCAGGCCCCAGATCACCGAGCAGCTGAGCGAGACGAGGGACAGCACACCCGCGCCGAAGTTCAGGAACTCGCGGAACTGGTCGCCTCCGACCAGCACCACCACGGGTATGAGAAGCAGGACGACAGCGGACGCCACCCCGTAGGCCGACCGGCCCGGCTGGGGGAGCGAGCTGTTACTACGACGAGGGTTCATGGGGGCAACTCCGAGCAGTTCGGGAAAGCGGTCCCGATGCCGAACTCTAAGTGGGCGCCATACCGATGGGTACGAGGTTTGAGTTATTGCGTTGTTATCAAAGGACAATGTGGCCACAGCAGTGTCCCTTAGTGGCTGTTACGCGAAGTAATCCCTGACCTTGGTTCAGTTGCGGGTGCGGTACGCACGTGTCGACCAGGCATACGCAAGCGCGTCGCGGCTTGCTCAAGCCCTGCGGTACCCTGAGGCCATGCGTGCCGTACGCCTTCTGCTTAGCGAGCCGCGCTGATCAGTCCCGAACGCCGGAGAACCGGATGGTTCGGAATCGGCGCGGCGTCCCCTCCTGTGCGAGGGGATTTTTCGTTTCCTGAGTGGCAGCCGCTGGCAGAGACGATCGATGGAGCTTTGAGGACATGAGCGAGACGAACCCCGCTGCCACCGCAGAGGTGGCCGCGCCGCACCGGTACACGGCCGCCATGGCAGCCGACATCGAGGCACGCTGGCAGGACGTCTGGGACGCCGAGGGCACCTACGCGGCGCCGAACCCGAAGGGTGACCTCGCGGGCGACCCCGCGGTCGTCGCCCGGCCCAAGAAGTTCATCATGGACATGTTCCCGTACCCCTCCGGTGCGGGCCTGCATGTCGGTCACCCCCTGGGCTACATCGCGACGGACGTCTTCGCGCGCTACCAGCGGATGACGGGCCACAACGTCCTGCACACCCTGGGCTTCGATGCCTTCGGCCTGCCCGCCGAGCAGCACGCCGTGCAGACCGGCGAGCACCCCCGGATCACCACCGAAGCCGCGATCAACAACATGAAGTCGCAGCTCCGCGCGCTGGGCCTGGGCCACGACAAGCGCCGGTCGTTCGCCACGATCGACCCGGAGTACTACAAGTGGACCCAGTGGATCTTCCTGCAGATCTTCAACTCCTGGTACGACGACGAGGCGAAGCAGGCCCGCCCGATCGCCGAGCTGGTCGCCCGCTTCGAGTCCGGTGAGCGAGACCTGCCCGGCGACCGCTCCTGGAGCCAGCTGAGCGACATCGAGCGCGCCGACGTCCTGAGCGAGTACCGCCTGGCCTACGCCTCCGACGCGCCCGTCAACTGGTGCCCCGGCCTGGGCACCGTGCTGGCCAACGAGGAGGTCACCTCCGACGGCCGCTCCGAGCGCGGCAACTACCCGGTCTTCAAGGCCAAGCTGCGCCAGTGGAACATGCGCATCACCGCCTACGCCGACCGCCTGCTGGACGACCTGGACGCGCTGGACTGGCCCGAGGCCATCAAGCTCCAGCAGCGCAACTGGATCGGCCGCTCCGAGGGCGCCCGCGTCGGCTTCCCGATCGACGGCGAGCACATCACCGTCTTCACCACGCGCCCCGACACCCTGTTCGGCGCGACCTACATGGTGCTGGCGCCCGAGCACCCGCTGGTCGAGAAGTTCACCCCGGACGCCTGGCCCGAGGGCACGCACGACGTGTGGACCGGCGGCCACGCGACCCCGGCCGAGGCCGTCGCCGCGTACCGCGCGCAGGCCGCCTCCAAGTCCGACGTCGAGCGCCAGGCCGAGGCCAAGGACAAGACCGGCGTCTTCGTCGGCGCGTACGCGACCAACCCGGTCAACGGCGAGCAGGTCCCCGTCTTCATCGCCGACTACGTACTGATGGGCTACGGCACCGGCGCGATCATGGCCGTCCCGGCGGGCGACCAGCGTGACTTCGAGTTCGCGCGCGCCTTCGAGCTGCCGATCCGGTGCATCGTCGAGCCGACCGACGGACGGGGCACCGACACCTCCACGTGGGAGGACGCCTTCGCCTCCTACGACGCGAAGATCATCAACTCGTCGAACGGCGAGGTCTCCCTGGACGGCCTGGGCGTAGCCGAGGCCAAGGAGCGCATCACCGCGTGGCTGGAGCGGACCGGCGTCGGCGCGGGCACGGTCAACTTCCGGCTGCGCGACTGGCTGTTCAGCCGCCAGCGCTACTGGGGCGAGCCCTTCCCGATCGTCTACGACGAGGACGGCATCGCCCACGCGCTGCCCGAGTCGATGCTGCCGCTGGAGCTGCCGGAGGTCGAGGACTACTCGCCGCGCACCTTCGACCCCGACGACGCCGACACCGAGCCCGAGACGCCGCTGTCGCGCAACGAGGACTGGGTCGACGTGACCCTGGACCTGGGTGACGGCCGCGGTCCGCGCAAGTACCGCCGCGAGACCAACACCATGCCCAACTGGGCCGGTTCCTGCTGGTACGAACTGCGCTACCTGGATCCGCACAACTCCGAGAAGCTGGTCGACCCCGAGATCGAGCAGTACTGGATGGGCCCGCGCGCGGGGCAGCCGCACGGCGGAGTCGACCTGTACGTCGGCGGCGCCGAGCACGCCGTGCTCCACCTGCTGTACGCGCGCTTCTGGTCCAAGGTCCTGTTCGACCTGGGACACGTCTCCTCCGCGGAGCCGTTCCACAAGCTGTTCAACCAGGGCATGATCCAGGCCTACGTCTACCGCGACAGCCGTGGCATCGCCGTACCGGCTCTGGAGGTGGAGGAGCGCGACGGCGCGTACTACCACCAGGGCGAGAAGGTCTCCCGTCTGCTGGGCAAGATGGGCAAGTCCCTGAAGAACGCGGTCACTCCGGAGGCCATCTGCGCCGAGTACGGAGCCGACACTCTGCGCCTGTACGAGATGGCGATGGGCCCGCTGGACGTCTCGCGCCCGTGGGACACGCGCGCGGTGGTGGGCCAGTTCCGGCTGCTCCAGCGGCTGTGGCGCAATGTCGTGGACGAGGCGACCGGCGAGGTCACCGTCGTCGACGACGAGCCGGACGAGGACACCCTGCGTGCCCTGCACAAGGCTATCGACGGCGTGCGCCAGGACCTGGAGGGCCTGCGTTTCAACACCGCCATCGCCAAGATCACCGAGCTGAACAACCACCTGACCAAGGCGGGCGGCCGTCTGTCGCGCACTGTCGCCGAGCCGCTGGTGCTGCTGATCGCCCCGCTGGCCCCGCACATCGCCGAGGAACTGTGGCGCAAGCTGGGTCACACGGACTCCGTCGTCCACCGGGACTTCCCGGTGGCCGACCCGGCGTACGTCGTGGACGAGGCCGTGACCTGCGTCGTCCAGATCAAGGGCAAGGTCAAGGCGCGCCTGGAGGTGTCGCCCGCCATCTCCGACGAGGAGCTGGAGAAGGTGGCCCTGGCCGACGAGAACGTCGTCAACGCGCTGGGCGGCGCGGGGATCCGCAAGGTGATCGTCCGGGCGCCGAAGCTGGTCAACATCGTGCCTGCTTGATCAACACGGTGACGGCCCAGGGCGTGGGCGGTCGAGACCGGTGTGTTGGGGCTGGGCGTGGGCGGCTGAGGTCGGCGTGCGCTCGGGGTAGTCCCCTACGGGCAGGTTCGGGGTTCCGGTGGAACTCCGGGCCTGCCCGTAGCGTTTACCGTTGAAGAGCGGCGCGTGGTGTGCCGCTTCCGGGACCGGAGGAGGAGCTCGTGGAAGCAGTGATCGCGATCTTTGCCCTGCTTTTCGTGCTCTTCGTCGCGGTGGGTGTCTACGCGACGGTGAAGGTGGTCGGCGCCGCCAAGCGTGGCGTGGACCGCACCATCAACCAGGCCCGCCGCACGGTGGAGGACCACACCCTGCGGGCCAAGTCCTTCGCCCAGTTCGGCCCTGCCGGTGAGATCGCCCAGCTCCGCCTCAAGCTCCGCACCTCGATGAGGGCCACCCAGGAGGCGCTTCAGGCGGGAGTCGCCGAGGACGAGTCCCTCAAGGAGTCCCTCGCCCTCTTCGCACGCCTCAGCGGGCACGGCCGCGAACTGGACGACGAACTGAAGCGGCTGGAGTCCGAGCCCGACCGGGCCACCCTCGTCGAGCGGCTGCCGTCACTGAGGGAGCGCACCGAGCGGGTCACGTCCTCGGCGGACTCCCTGCGCTGGGCCGCCCGCGACCGGGCCCGCCGCTTCGCCGACGACGACCTGGACACCCTCCACGCACAGATCGACCTGGAGGCCGGCGCCCTGCGCCACTGGACCACCGCGGACGACCCCGCACAGGCGCAGGCATCGTCCTCCTGGCCCCAGGCGCCCGCCGCCGGCAGCGCGACCGCAGGACAGACCTGGCCGGAGACGGAGACGCCCTCCTCGCGCGCGGCGGAGCCTCCCGGCCGGCCCGCCATCACGCCACCGGGACCGCGTCCCACCTACCCGTGGCAGAAGAAGCCACGGCCCGAGAGCACCACCTGAGGCACGTCAGGCACGGTACTGATCCGGCTGTCAGGCACGATACTGATCCGGTCAAGGGCCGGTCGGCCGTGCGGGGCCGGGCTCCCCTCCTGGGGATACGGCAGGTAACCTCCAGCTCATGTCCCGCCATGTCGCTATCGTCACGGATTCAACGGCCTACCTGCCGCAGGGGACGATGGAGCGCCACGGCATCACCGCGGTACCGCTGACCGTCGTCCTCGGCGACCAGGCACTCGAAGAGGGCACCGAGATCTCCACCCGCTCCCTGGCCCAGGCACTCCAGAAGCGACACTCCGTCACCACCTCGCGCCCCAGTCCCGAGGTCTTCGCACGGACCTACCGCCGGATCGCCGAGGCCGGCGCCACCGGCATCGTGTCGCTGCACCTGTCCGCCGAACTGTCGGGCACCCACGACGCGGCGGTCCTCGCGGCCCGAGAGGCACCCGTGCCGGTGCGGGTGGTGGACACCGGCATGATCGCGATGGCGCTCGGATTCTGCGCGCTCGCGGCGGCCGAGACCGCCGAAGCGGGCGGCACGGTGGACGAAGCGGTCACGGCCGCGGAGAAACGAGCCGCAGGCACCTCCGCCTTCTTCTATGTCGACACCCTTGACTATCTGCGCCGCGGCGGCCGTATCGGCGCGGCCCAGGCCCTCCTCGGCTCCGCGCTCGCGGTCAAGCCGCTGCTCCAGCTCGACGGCGGGCGCATCGAGCCCTTGGAGAAGGTGCGTACGGCGTCGAAGGCGATCGCCCGCCTCGAGGAACTCGCCGCCGACCGGGCGGGCAGCGCCCCGGTGGACATCGCCGTCCACCATCTCTCCGCCCCTGACCGGGCGTCGGCGCTGGCGGACCGGCTGCGAGCCAGGGTGCCCGGCCTCGTGGAACTGCATGTGAGCGAGGTCGGTGCGGTGATCGGCGCGCACACCGGGCCCGGTCTGCTGGGGGTTGTGGTTTCGGCTCGGTGAGGAGCGGCCGAGCCACTCGTGCGGGTGGCGGAGTTATCCACAACCGGGTGGTTCTCCCCGGAAATTGAGCAAGATCATCGCGGTTTCGTGAAGTGTTCCATCCTCGTGACATGGCACTTCGATCAGGCACACGGACCACTTCCGCGACGAGTGGACCCGGGCGCAGGCCCGGCTCCGACGGACGCGTCCGACACCGACGGTCACCGGCACGCGGCCGGGTGGGGAACCGCCATGCCCCGGCGGAGGAGCTGCGCCGACGGGCGCAGCTGCTGTTCGGGGAACGGAGCGGCGAGCGGGGAGAGTTGGGGATGGGGCCGCCGGGGGACGACGACGCCTCGTCAGGTACGGCCGAGGCCACGGGTGAGGGCACGGCCGAGGGTGCGGGAGAGGGCCGTGTCACGGCCGAGGGTGCGGGAGAGGGCCGTGCCACGGCCGAGGAGGGTGACCGTACGGGCGCGACCCGTGGGCCGGGGGACTGGCGGGAGCGGGCCGGGCTGGCTCTGCGGGAGCGGCTGCCGGTGTGGGCCCAGGCGCGGTGCGGGTTGGAACGCAGGAGCGTGCTCGCGCTGGCCGTGGTGGTGGTAGCCGTCGCCGCGTTCGCCGTCCAGCACTTCTGGACCGGTCGTGCGCAGCCTGTGCGGGCCCCCGAGGTGGTGCAGGCGGCCGCTCCCTACGGAGTCGACGAGCGGAGCGGGCCGACGGAGCCCTCTCCTTCGCCTCCGGCGCCCGGTGGAGCGGTGGGCACGGCGCCGGAGATCGTGGTCGACGTCAGCGGCAAGGTCCGGGACCCCGGCATTCATCGGCTGCCGGCCGGTTCACGTGTGGTCGACGCGCTGACCGCGGCCGGTGGGGTGCGGCCGGGTACGAACACTGACGGTCTGAACCGGGCGCGGTTCCTCGTGGACGGGGAGCAGGTGGTCGTGGGGGGACCGCCCGGGGCCGGCCTCCCG